>DAOUSV010000144.1 GCA_030627065.1 Piscirickettsiaceae bacterium
CAAAATGCCATTCACCATCAATACCAACTGCAGGTGGTGCGACAACTAATGGGTAAATAGGGGTTTTTATTGCAACCGGCATGGCAGGATATTTAACCTCAGTAATATCACCAGTCAGCGTTTTGGCTAAGGCTTTTGCCGCTGCCAAAATAGGAGCTATAAATAACAAGTTATGACCTGAAACTTCAGCACAATCACCCAATGCATAGATATTCTCATGACTGGTTTTCAATGTTTTATCAGTCACTATCCCACGGTTTGTTTCTAAGTTTACGGCCTGGGCAAGAGAGATGTTCGCCCGTAGGCCAACAGCTGAAATAACAATATCAGTCTCAAGTAATACACCGTTTTCAAGTGTAAGTACAATCGAACTTTCTCTCGAATCAATTGACGTTGCCGCTGTTTCCAACTGCCAATCAACACCAATTTCTTCCAGCTTAATTTTTAATTGCTCGGCAATAGGAGGGGGCAATAGATTATCCATCGGTAGTTTGTTCGGGCCAATAATCGACACCGACATTCCTATTGAAGCAAGATCATTAGCAAATTCACAGGCAATTAAACCGGGGCCTATAATGGCAACACGACGTGCATCGGCTAATTTTTCTCGAAAGGATGCATAGTCTGTAAGATTATTAATTGATAACACCTGATTAGCCGCATCACCATCAAACTTTAATTTAACAGGACTAGCGCCAACAGCTAACACCAATTGTCGGTACTCAATCACCTTGCCATTATCTAACCTGACAGTTTGACACTGCGCATCAATCCCATCAACCGCCACGTTTATTATGATCTCAGCAGCTAATGTTGCAGCCATTTTATCGGCATCAAACATGGCAATCTGATCGGCAGTTTTACCCTTCGCCAATGCATTTGATAGCATCGGCTTAGGGTAACTTCGTCCGTCATCAGATGTTATTAATATTAACGGACTCTCTTTATCTAGCTTGCGAAACTCGCGTGCAAGCGTATAACCCGCAAAGCCTGTTCCAATAATAACAACTGCTGTCATGTTTATATTCTCATCATCTTAAAAATAAAAGGAAGAACTTATACTTCAACCATTTCGAAATCTTCTTTGCCAACACCACACTCAGGACATTCCCAATCATCAGGGATATCATCCCAAGTTGTTCCAGGTGCAATACCTTCTTCTGGTATACCTTTGGCTTCATCATAAATAAAACCACACACGATACATATCCACTGTTTCATTTTTCATTCTCCACGTTTAAATTAATCAAAATTACTTTTTTATTTTTTTGAATCTAATGCATCTTGGTAACGCTGAGCATGCCGCTTTTCAACTTTAATTAATGCTGCAAAACGCTTTTCTGCCATGATAAGTACATTTGAAAACATCTCAGCATGTTCTTTAGATTCTTCTATTTGCTCATCCATTTCAGCAACGGCAGCCGTATTTTGTTCTTCTAATGCTGTATTGCGAAATTCAGGATACATTTCTGTATATTCATATGTTTCACCATCAATCGCAAGTTGTAGCATTTTTTCTACAGTTAACGTTTTCGGTGGGAATAATAACTGTAAATGACCAAATGCGTGTGCAGTTTCTTGCTCTGCTGTTTTCTCAAATACCTCGGCAATATCATCAGCACCTAATGCGCGGCACTGTTTGGCAAAATAAAGGTATTTTCTGTTTGCCATTGATTCACCAGCAAATGCAGACTCTAAGTTTTGTATCGTTTTTGATAGCGCTTCTTGTGACATCGTATCACTCCTTAAAATTTATTGCCCCCTGTTTTCAGGGATTGGAAATAGTATATGATTCATGTTAACTTAGATCCAACTGATTATTTCTACCATATTAAGTGGAATTTCCGATTATGGCATTACCAACTCTCCGACAATTACAATATCTGACCGCCGTTGTTGAGTTAAAACACTTTGGTCATGCCGCAAAGCAATGCTTTGTCACTCAATCAACCCTCAGTGCTGGCATTCAAGATCTTGAAAACCTATTGGGCGTGCCTTTATTAGAGCGAACCAAACGTAAAGTAATGCCCACGGCGCTTGGTATCGAGTTTGCACAGCGCGCACAACATATCTTAAGTCTGTCCTCTGATCTGGTTGATTTAGCACACTCTGAGGACAGGGCGGCAAGCGGACGAGTTAGAATCGGTGTTATTCCAAGTATCAGCCCATTTCTACTTCCCAAAGCACTAGCCAATATACGTGTAACACAGCCTCAGTTAGAGCTTATTCTTATCGAAGAACAGTCTGAACGCTTACTAACTCAACTTCGAGCAGGTGAGATTGATGTCGCCATCCTCGCATTTCCTTATAATATTGATGATTTAAGTCACCGGATTTTCGCTGATGAACAATTTTATCTTGCATTGCCCACACAACACCCTCTAACCGCGCAAAAACATATTGATGCCCTACGTTTACCTACAGATGAGCTATTACTACTTTCTGAAGGGCACTGCTTGCGTGAACATGCGCTGAGTGCATGCCAGCTTCCGGAGACAAAACAGCGCACTAGCTTACAAGGTACGAGTCTTTATACCTTAATAGAAATGGTTGCCAGCGGGCTGGGGATTACGTTGATTCCTGAAATGGCAATTAACTCCGATATGGTTAGCCATGCAGACATTAGTATTCGACCACTCAAGGGGCGAGAAGACAAACCAATGCGAGAACTAGGCTTAGTATGGCGACCGAGCTATCATCGAACTAATACCCTTGATTTATTGGCTACCCATTTCGCTGACGCATTGAAGTAGCTTGTTATTCTGTTCGCGCATAAAACAACCTTGCTTTTAAGAAGCGAGACTGGATACCACTTGCTGAAAAGTCCGATTCAAATGAGGCATACACTCGGCCTTTAGGATCAGCTAAAAAGATATTATGCTTTTGCTCTATTTGATAACTACCATTCGTGAAGTTGGTTTGTAAAAATAAAGCGATGAATGTTTTTGCCAGCTTATCAATTTCTTTACTTGAGTTAGATGCGGTCGTGAAATTGTAGTTTTTTGATGTCAAAAATGATGATAATTTATCTGCTGTTTCATGTTCACTATCAATACCGATCACTAAATATTGGAAATCATCACTAGAAAAGGCAGACTGTATTTGTGCCATTTTATCGAGTGCGGGCTTACATTCTGGTAAACAATGACTGTGTGTAAAGTAAACAAATGTCCATTTCTCCTCTAGCCATGAGTTGGTAAGTGCTAACTTACCTGTTGTTTGCATAGAAAAGAAATCCAGATGACGAGGAGGTGATTCTAAATACTCTTGCAACTCAGTAGGGATCTCTCTTTGATCATTATTAATCAAGGGTAAGTTATTCATCCACAGCACTAAAAGAAAGCCGACAATCATAAGATACGAGAACAAAAAACACTTAGAATTAAGACCTTTACATCGTTTTGCCATTTGGAGCTCTCATTTTGATAAACTATATTATGATAACTAAAACTAGGCTACACACCCAGTGAGTGAAAAACTATTTAAATCCACTGCTATTGTAAGCAGTATGACATTTTTGTCACGTATTCTTGGTTTTATACGTGACATTGTAATTGCCCGAATGTTTGGTGCCGGTTTGGGTGCTGATGTGTTCTTTGTTGCCTTTAAAATACCCAACTTCCTACGCCGACTATTTGCCGAAGGTGCATTTTCACAAGCATTTATCCCCGTCTTAGCTGAATACAAAGAGCGTGGCGATCAAGATCTCAAAACATTAATCGCTAACACCAGTGGTACGCTTGCCACCATATTATTTGCCATTACCGTGATTGGCGTTGTTGCCGCACCTTTGTTAATTATGCTCTTTGCGCCGGGCTTTGTTGACGATACTTATAAAATCACTCTGGCAGGTGATTTATTGAAAATAACATTCCCCTATATCTTCTTTATATCCTTAACCGCTCTAGCAGGCTCAATCTTAAACAGCTTCGGCCGCTTTGCCGTGCCTGCATTTACGCCTGTATTACTCAATCTATCCTTAATTTCATGTGCGGTCTGGTTATCACCACAACTGGATGAACCTGTAATAGCACTCGCTTGGGGTGTATTTATTGCCGGCGCAGTCCAACTGCTATTTCAAATCCCATTTCTTATGAAGATACATCAATTACATCTGCCTAAATGGGGTTGGCAAGACAATGGCGTACAAAAAATACTTAAACTAATGATTCCTGCCATGTTTGGCGTATCTGTCGCTCAAATCAACTTATTGTTAGATACCATTTTAGCCTCATTCTTAGTTACTGGTAGCATTTCATGGCTGTATTACTCTGATCGTTTAGTTGAATTTCCTCTAGGCGTATTTGGTATCGCCTTATCCACAGTTATCTTACCCAGCTTATCTAGAAAACATGCATCAGCATCGAAAGCAGAGTTTTCTCATAC
>DAOUSV010000167.1 GCA_030627065.1 Piscirickettsiaceae bacterium
CAACGACAGAGACTGGTGGATGGTAGTAGAAAGAGAGGGCTCGTATTGCCACCATTGGAGCAATCACGCACTGAGTTTGAAACCTATCTGGGTGGGCGTGTGGATTGGTCAATTGAGGAAGATGCTGAGATACAGGCAGTAGTTGAAGATGGTGAGTCTAAAGAGGGTGATGAATTTTAGGCTGCACGGATGGCTCAGCGGGGGCACGGGTATCCGTGCTTCTGGAGGCTATGATGGGTAAAGACTTCTGAGGGGCGGCACGGCAAACTCGGATATTTAGAAAAAATAATTGTATCTCTCTGGTCTATAGAAAGGCCGCTCGATGAAGCTGGGGAGAACGCATAAAAAAGTTTCACGGATTTGCCGAGTTTGCCGTGCCACTGGCCAGAAAGACATTCATACCAATGGATGGCGGCGAACGGTTACCCGAGTCAGACCGTGCCGGCGGCTCAGAGGTCAAATGAAGAAAAAGTTAATGTGGTATTTTCAAAAAAAAAAGAGAAAAGATCAGAAGCAACTGGCGAGGAATAATCCCCAGCAGTTACTTCTGAATTTCCCTAGAATCATCTACGAATTGGCGGCCATTGCTGCATCTAGACATAAAGACGCACTTTGTGAAGCTTCCTGCAAGGTTTTTGTGGAAAGATGTGCATAACGTTGTGTGACGGCCATTGAGCTATGATGGAGCAACTGAGAAACCTCATACAGCGTCCTTCCATCATTAACAAGCATGGATGCATATTGGTGACGTAAATCATGAAGACGTAAATGCGGCAATCCAGCTTTTTCTCTAAGAGTTTTCCAGCCAGTGTGGATTGACTTCAACCTTGTTCCAGTTTTAAAATTGATAAATAAGTGTTCATATTTACCTTCCGTTCCTAATTTGTGAAGAATAGATAATGCTGAGTCATTAATTGGTGTATGACCTACTTTTTTATTTTTTGCCTGTGTACTAGGTATTGTCCATATCTTTGTTTCCTGATTAATATTTGACCAAGTGGCCTGTAACGCGGAGTTTAAGCGTGCACCAGTTGAAATCAGCCATAATGCAACTAAACAAGTCATTCGGTTCTTGTCGTTATGTAAAACTTCTAAAAGCCTTTTTAATTCTGCCTCGTTCATTATATTTTCCACCAGATTAGACTCATTGAATAACTTGATGCCAGCTATTGGGTTCTTTTCGAGAACATCAATCTCACAAGCATAATTTAACGAGGCTCGAAGGGCTTTAATGCAATGATCGGCCTGACTTTTACTAATAGATTTGTTTTCAGGTAGCCGTGAATGGAATAATTGTACTTGTTCACGAGTAATTTGATTTAAACGTTTTGTACCAAATTCTTCACGTAAATGACATCTAAATAGGGACTCATATTTATTTGCTGACCTAAGTCTTGGAAGAACATAAGGCATGTACCTTTGAGTAAAAAACTCAGAAAATGTAGGTACGTTTTTCTTGGTTCTAGCTTGTTCACGAGGATCATTACCGGATGCTATTTCGGCTTTAAATTGCAACGCCTTTTTACGTGCTTCAGCTAATGTTATAGCGTTTGTACGTTGTATTTTCAAATAGGCAGTTTTGTTATCTGACTTGTAGCGAAGATAGTAAGTCCCAACACCAGAGCTTGCTACTGTTACCTTGGCAAATAAGCCCGTCCTAAGAGAATCTACATATTCAAATGATTTTTTACCATCAGGACAAACCAATTGATTGTCCACGAAACTTTGAGTTAAATTTACGATCATTTCACACCTCATTATGGTTAATAAAAAATTGAGATAAGTACCCACCCACAAAAACGATGGGTAATAAATAAAAATGGTGACCACAGAGGAAACCTAATTGAAGCATTGCAACTGCAGTCACGAAAACCTTTAGTTTCTGTTAATGACTTTGTAGACTTCAAAGTCAGTGTTCAGGTAACCCACATGCTCTAATGGAAGTAAATTTAGAGCAACAAGATGAGATAGATAGTGATCATAAATACCCTCTTGGTATTCATGGTTCGTCATACACCAAAATTCATCATCAGCTAGGTGAGAATCGGCAGAGGTCAGCATATCGACAGGCATGTTTTTGAGCCGTATCAGTGCATAATTCATTACCTCACATGCTAATGTGTTTTTAATATCGACTTTGTTTAGTCTTTCCTGTTGTTGAGCCTTTACTTTGTCCCTAGTTGTAGTAAAAGAAACATCCAAAATGTCTTTTTGAGAATGTCTGTTATAATTTTCGTTATGCATTTTCGTTACCTTTTTTAAAGCTACCTTGTTGTAGCGAAAATTAATGTCGCATGCCTATGGTGGTGTTTGCAAACAGCTTAATATCGCTCTTAAGATCGTTAGTTTGAGCCGCTTTTCTATCCGGCGAGGAGTCGTAACTAAAGCTAAATGATCATTCTATGGATGCGAACATTGCTTAAATATTGATGTGTATTTGGAGGGGGAAATGATGTTTTCATTTTTAACCAAGGTTACGAGACTTTCAGCCTTGATGACTTTTTTCAATTTAGGCAAAATAAGCTGAAAATGCCATAAAACTTGCTAGATTCTGCGCAGCCAATCTAATCATTATCAGTTGTACCGCTCTGCTATTCATCAGGACGTACAGAAAAACTCCGGCTATTTTTACCTAAGACTATTGGCCTGCATCGGCTTCTTGTGATTTTGATCTTGTGCCAAGCGTAGTTCGTGAGTTCAATCGCTGTATTTTATTAATATCCGCGCTCTGCAGTTACGACAAAAACAGATAAGAAGTAGTCATCACCAGCTAGCATTTATTTTGATGATTCAGTTCAAAATCAATAACCATATTGATCCATAGAATGTTGTTAATTCAAGGTAAAGAAAAAAATACATAATTACCCTCACAACCGATCGTTGTAACCGACTTGCCATGACTATATTAGAGCTAATTAGTTCTATAGCGACAGTTCAGTTATAACAACAAGTTGTGAGAGAGGAGCAGTCTGGGACTTAAATTTCAGGGAATGGCTCCAGGCCCAGCTTCAGCCGTTTTGCTGCGAGATGACCCATCAGGTACTCACAAAGCTCCCCCTCGGGGTAATTCTCAAACTCCGAATCGAGGATGGAAATGGCCGTCATTTCATATCGTTCATAAAGATCCTCGGAATTATCCGGTGGCCCAGTGATACGTTCAACGGCTTTCTCCAGGCGTGCAGAGACCTCCAATAAATCTTGGCTTGTCATGATTATGTTCCTTAATAGTTAATGATTATGTGTAACGGACTGTTACGAGTGAATGTTCTTTGTGGTGTGTAGTAAGATGTAAATTGAATGGTGCTTTAGATGGTGCAGTTGGTCGTTAGTGAATAGCGTAATCAGAGTCCGTTAGAACAGAATCATGATTAGCTAGAAGGTGTGCCTGGGACTGAATGGCATCAGATAGATACTCATCATTAAGATCCCAATCGTTAGTTGTTGTCATCTCGATCGCTTGAAGAATGTAATTTTGATTGTGGTTCATGGTTATTTCCTATTTTTAAAAAAAGAGCAATTACGCCACCAATAATTAAAATGGTGATCGTCGGCATTGGATAAATGAGCAAAAGTAGAGCGAACAGGCATCCGTAGAAGCCATTAATTGACCTAAAGAACAGGCCCGCGAATATTGATATAGCTAGAATGGTGACCAGCATTAAATCTCCTTATGAGAAAGGCTTATGTGTAATGAAAATGGTGAATTGTTAGTTTTCTTGGGGTTAGATGTGTCGATATAGGTTCGCCATCTGAGTGGATGACG
>DAOUSV010000002.1 GCA_030627065.1 Piscirickettsiaceae bacterium
GAATTACTGCAAAGCGAGAGGAGAATCAAAAAATTGAAGATCAATTTGTAGATTTTATTGAAAGTCAAAGTCCTGACCCTATGGATACTATGGATATGGTAAAAGCGGATCGACAATCAAACACATGGGGATCTTTGTATCAAACAGAAAGTGACCCTGAAAAAATAAAATCATGGATAGCAGATCAACAATTAACATTACCTGCCAATATTATTGAAGCAATTGATAAAGTTTTACCTGCGTTTAAAGGTGATAAAGGAATTAATAATCAATCTTATCTTAGAGAATTATTAATTGGAACGGCTAAACATGAAAGCAGTGCAGGCACACGGTTGATACAAGGAGGGGGAGGCCCCGCTAGAGGAGCATTCCAAATTGAGCCAAAAACAGCTAAAGATATTGTTAATACGTCTGGGTTAATTGGTAAAAAAGCAGAGAAATTATTAGGCAAATCTAAGAATGAAATATTAGAAATGAATGACGAAGAAATAAACGAATTTTTATTAGACCATACTGTAAATTCAGTTTTTGCAATAGCAAAATATTTACAAGCCGCTGATCAAAAAGGCAAGCTTAAAGAGTTAAAAGGGTAATTAAATGCCATTTGTAACAGAGACAGGAACAATCGCGGCCCCACGCAAAGCATATGCGTCAAGGGTTGAGGCTGATAACGATCCTTCTATTGGTAACATAGCTGGCGCTTACTGGCGACAAGAAAATATTATTGGGTCTATTCTTAATGAAGAACCTAATTTGCCTAGTGTTAGGACAAACGATTACGACCCTTTTAAAATTCTATCTAACGAGGAACGTCTTGATTCTGAGTTTATGAATTACGTTAGCGTAGCTAATAGTGACGAACAAGTAGAAGCAGTAAGAAGACAAGTATCACGAGAACGTGTTGATCGAAAGGTTATGGCTGATGGTGGGGCTATGTCTTTTCTTGTTGGTATGCCTATTATGATAGCTGATCCTATATCGTTGTTAGTTATTGGGGGAGCAGTAAAAAATACCTACAGAGTGGGTAACAGTATTTTAAAAAATGGTGCAGTAACTGGATCATTAGTAGCGGCAGAAACTGCAGTACAAGAGGCCGCTTTGCATGAGTCACAATTAACTAGAACCTATGGCGAATCTGCTGTAAATATATCTGGCGCAATGTTGCTTGGTGGCGCGTTAGGAATGGCTTTTAGTAAAGCTACTGGTGATGTAAATCTTCTTGTAAAAGAAACTGAAGATGTAATGGACCCAGAAGGAAAAATTGCCAATAACATTAACCCTACTACTAACGAGCCAGTAGATTTAAGAAGTGTAGGTGCGGCACAAACTCAAGATATTGGAAGTGCCGAAGTTGTTGGCGCAATTCCTAAAGCTATAACTAAAGTTATGGGAAAAATAGATCCATTATCAGCAACTATTACGTCACCATCAAAAGAAACAAGACAAATTACAGCGTTGTTAGTAGAAAACCCCACGATGGTAGATACCGCCCCATTAACATCTGTAGAAAGTTTAATAAAAATTGGCGTTGGCCCAGTAATGGATTCGTTGCAGAATCAAACTGTTTTGTTTAAAAAATATATGGAAAGAACTAAAAGCGAAGTTTCTTTAGGCAACAGAATATTTACAGGAAAAAGTGAAAAAGAATTTGCGGCTGAAGTATCTAGAGCAGTCCGAAGAGGAGAATCTAAAATACCAGAAGCGCAGGAAGCGGCTGATTTTTGGAACAAGTCTTTGTATCACCCAATTAAAGATCAAATGGTAGCACTTAAATTGTTGCCGGAAGATGTGCAAGTAAAAACTGCAAACAATTATCTTAATAGACTTTGGAACAAAGATTACGTTAATGCTAATTTTAATAAATTTACTACAATTGTTGGTGATTGGTTAGCTAAAAAAGATTTAGCTTTAATCAAAGAAGCTGATTTTGCTAGATCTGCATTAAAAGCGGGCGTAGACGATCCGGCATTGGCAAAACAATATGAAAAAATTGTAGAAAAAGCTGAATTTAAAACTGATGTTCTTGGGCCACAAACTACAGAAAGTTACCAAATACTAGCGGCAGAAATTGCTACACGAATTACTGGCACTCCTGACGGTAGATTGCCATATGATTGGCTTATAGGTGCAGGTTCTAAAAACTCAATAGATAGTCAAGGTGCTATGCGATTTAAAGGCACTAATATTCAAGGGCCATTGCGTAACAGAGTGTTTGATATTGACGATGATCTTATAGAAGAATTTTTAGAAAATGATATTAGAATACTTGGACAACGATTTTATATGTCCACTGTGCCTGACATAGAAATCTACAAGCAATTTGGCGATGTTTCGATGCAACAACAAATAAAAGATATTGCGTTTGAAGCCAATGAATTTGTTCGCACTAACAAGCTAGAGGGTAAAGACGCATTAAAAGTTCTTAACCAACGCGACAAAGATATTAAAAACATTGCGGGTATGCGTGATCGAATGCGTAACGTGTACGGCTACCAAGAAAATAATATGTTTGTGCGAAGCATGAGAGCGGCCAGAAACTTAAACTATTTACGTTTGTTAGGCGGTGTAACTCCTTCTAGTCTGCCAGATTTTGCGCGTGTAATGATGGCTGAAGGATTTGGCAAAACTTTTGCTACGTCCCTTAAAGCTGTAACGTCACAGAAAAAAGTAACTGCAGAGATAAGGGAAGAATTAAGGTTATGGGGCATTGGAACTGATTACATTGCTAATGGTAAATCAGAACTTATTGCTGACATTGCAGATTATACTCAAGGCGGCAGTTCTTTTGAGCGTGGACTGCAAACTTTATCTGCTAAGTATGGGCGTTATAATGCGTTAGATTATTGGACTGCCGGAATGAAACAATTGCATGGCATGACTATGCAAACTAGAGTTTTTGATTCGCTACAAAAAGGCATTTATCCTAAAAAATTAGGTCGGTTAGGTATCAACGAAACTGATGCTAAAGCAATGTATGAGCAAGTAAAATTGCATGGCAAACGAGAAGACGGTTTGTGGATAAGTGGGGCTAAAAACTGGGATGACGTTAGACTAGAAAGAATGTATGGCGCGGCAATGAGAAAAGAAAGTGACCGAGTGGTCATAATTCCAGGACAAGAAAAACCATTGTTTATGTCAGAGCCATTAGGTCAAACGTTTTTGCAATTTAAATCTTTTATATTGTCAGCTACGCAAAGAGTTTTAGTAGCAGGTTTGCAGAAACAAGATGAAGCGCAAATGATGGGATTCCTTGGATTAATTGGCGCAGGTACTACCACTTATTTTATTAAACAATCTATTTCAGGCAGAGAAATATCGGATGATCCGGCAGTGTGGGTAATGGAAGGAATAGACAGATCAGGTGCTATTGGCATTTTAGGAGAAATTAACAATACCGTAGAAAAAATGTCTAGCAATAACATAGGTTTGCGTTCATTATTTGGTATAGATGAAGTTAACATGAAACAAGTTAATAGAACAGTAACAGAAAGTTTATTGGGGCCAACGTTTGGTAGCTTATTGTCTACTACTGTTGCGGCTAATAACGCCATAACTTCAGGCGATCCAATAACAGATTCAGACGTAAGAACGTTAAGAAGATTATTGCCTTATCAAAATTTGTTTTTTTTAAGGCGTGGATTTGATGAAATACAAAACAACATAGTGGACTAAGGTGCAAAAAAATGACTGTAACTAAACTGATTACTAGAAACGATTACACTGTAACGGGCGCAACTCAAGCCGCTTTTGATTACAAATTTCTAGTTCTAGAAAAGAGCGACATAGTAGTTTATGTTAATGGGGTTGTGGCTCCGACTGCAAATTATTCTGTTTCTCCGCTAGGTGATCCTGTTGGTGGTACAGTTACATTTACAGTGGGTATTCCTGTTAGTGCTAATACAGTAAGTCTTGTATTAGAAATGCCTCTTGATAGAACTACAAATTATCAAAACAGCGGAGACTTTTTAGCTTCTACGGTTAATGCTGACTTTGATAAAATATATGTAGGCGCAATTCAAAATGAAAACTTTATTGATCGCGGTATACGATTACAAAATGTAGAGCCAACTCCAAACAATGGTGCGCCTTTAACTATGGATCTGCCTCTTAAAGCCGCTCGGCTTGGCAGGTTATTAGGGTTTGATACTGTGCATGGTGTCCCAATTATGGGGCCGTTAATAACTGATGTAACTGGTGGATTAACTCTTAAAAGTACCTTAGAGAACGGTAACATTACTGGCGGCACTAATATTGACATAACGTCTGGTGACGGCATTTCAATGTTAGCTAATTCAATTACCATCAATAAATTTCTTGATGAAAACGACATGGCTTCAAATAGTGCAACTGCACTTGCCACTCAACAATCAATTAAAGCCTATGTAGATTCAGCGGTAGGGTTATTTGATTCTTTAGAAGAAGTATTAGCTAACGGCAACACCACTAATGGCAGTAACATTGTTGTGTCTAATGGAGATTCAATTTCTATTGGAGGCCAATTAAGTTCTGACACTGTTACAACTATTGACGCTACTGTTACTAATAGCGATTTAGCTACTGCTCTTGCTATTAAATCTTATGTAGATAATTCTGTTCCCCCTGCTGAATCTTTAGCTAATACATTAGTAGCAGGTAATACTACTGGTGGCAGTAACATTGAAATGACTACTGGTGACAGCATCAAGATGGGTGCAAGCATTAGTTTATTCAGTACTGATGGCACACTTTCAAGTAATAGTGATGTAATAATTCCCACACAAAAAGCCATAAAAACTTATGTAGATAATGCTGTGCCTGCGGCTGAATCTTTAGCAAACACTTTATTGGCAGGCAATGTTACTGGGGGTACAGAAATATCTGTAAGTTCAGGAGATGCTATTACATTTGCAGGAACTGGAAAACTCAAACATGGAACAGACTCAAGAATAGACATAGACTCTGGCGGTGTTGATTTGTTCGGTGCTGTCTTTTTAAAGAGTCAAATAGGTCAACCTGCTAGCAGTTTAAAGTTTAGCCAAGGTGCAACCATTAGTGAGTTTAGTATTGATGGGACATTAAGTGGAGATAGCAATACAGCTGTTCCTACAGAAAAAGCCGTAAAAACGTATGTTGATGCTACCGCAGGAGGAGTAGGTACAGTTACTTCAGTAGGTATTACTCACGCAGGCGATGCGTTTGCAGTAGGTAGTGCAGTTACTACTAGCGGTACATTAGACATTACCATGTCAGGATCATCTACTCAATATATAAACGGTGAAGGTAATTTAATAACTTTTCCTGCCGCTTCAACTGGTACTGTTAGTTCTATTGGAGCATCTATTGACGGTGATGCTATTGCTATTACAGGTAGCCCAGTTACTACATCTGGAACATTAGCATTTGAATTTGAAGGGACTAATGCACAGTACATAGATGGAGCAGGAAATCTTACTACTTTCCCTGCTGATGCAGGTGGTACTGTAACGTCTGTAGCCGCAACTGGTGGTGGTGGAATTACTGTAACTGGTAGTCCAATTACTACAAGTGGCACATTAGACATTAGTATTGATAGTACTGTAGTTACCAAGACAGGAACGCAAACTATCTCAGGCAAGACTATGAGTGGTGTCATTCTTAATGGTAACGTTAATGGCACTGGTGTTCTTACTAGTACTCAATTTCCTACAAATTCTACCAACAATAATCTTGCGTCAGCACTTGCTGTCAAAACTTATGTTGATGCTCAAGTAGGTACATCTGATACTCTTAAAGAAGTTCTGGTTAACGGAAACGAAACTGACGGTACAAATTTAATAATTTCGTCAGGAGATAAATTTGAGTTAGGCGGTCAAGAAGTTGATGATATTAAAACGGATTTTACTTTCCCATCTAACAGTCAATTAGCAACTGCAAGTGCAATTAAAACTTATGTAGACTCACAAATACCTGCCTCTGAATCCTTAAAAAATACTTTAGTCGCAGGCAATCAAACCGATGGTACAAATTTAGTTGTTAGTACTGGAGATACATTAGACGTTGAACAATTTTTTAAATTAAATGCTTATACAGTACAAGACATTGTTAACACTATTGACGCTACTACTAGCGCGCAAGATCTAGTAACTGGAGCCGCAGTTAAAGCCTATGTTACTTCTCAAATACCTGCTACAGAATCGTTGTCTGCTACATTAGCAGTAGGAAATACCACTGGCGGCAATGACATAATATTAAGTTCAGCTGATGATTTAAAAGTTGTAAACAGTTCAAGTGTTGAGAAAATTGTAATAGACCGAAAGTCAGGCGAACCCGCTCTTGGCAATATAACGTTAAAACACGGTACAACTGGTGCTGTATTTGAAACTGATGGTAATTTTTATAGTAGTGACGGTACTAAACGACTTTACTTTCAACAAACAGGAGGCGGTTTAGGCGACACAATATTTGTAAATGATGCAAATGGAAACTTTAAATTTGAAAACACTAGTGGGTCACAACTAATAGCGTTTGATAATGTAGGCGCTATAAGCATCATGAACAATAACGTTCAAGCAGTTCCTGCAAACAGTGCTTTGTCTGTCGATAACAAAATTATAATTGACGATGATAGAAACATTAAAAATGTTCCTATTATTTATAACGCTAATTCTGGATCGCAAGCAATAGATTTGAACAATTCAGATTCACTAATACTTGATACACCTGATGGTCACTCTGCTTTATTATTAAGTGGTGGGACTTTCGATACAAACTACTACAGTAACGAAACACATCGCTTTAGGGCAGTAGACGCTCTTGATATTTTTGGAGACTGGAACACTACTAAGCTTCAGGTTTTAACTGATTTTCAATTGGGTACTTCAACGCAAGTTAGTAGCATATTAGATGAAGATAATATGACATCTAACAGTCCTACTGCTTTGGCAACACAACAATCTATTAAAGCGTATGTAGATGCTAACGCAGGAGGGGGTGGAAGTGTAACTTCTGTTTCTTCTACTTTTGGCGGCAATTCAATAAGTGTTTCGGGAAGCCCTATAACGTCTAGTGGTACTCTTGCATATGGTTTTGCAGGTACTGCAAGTCAATATATAAATGGTGCAGGTAACTTAGTTACAGCATCATTTGGTGATTACTTACCTCTCAGTGGTGGAACGCTAACAGGTGGGTTGTCAGGAACAACTGCATCATTCTCAAGTACTTTATCTAGTGGCAATATTACAGCAGGGCTAATTGGAGCAGGTGGCGCACCTGTAACTGGCTATGCTTTATATGCGCGTGGAAGTATCGCCCAAGACTCTGGCAGTATGCTTGCTTTTGGTAATGTCGTGGCAGGAATGGGATTTGTTAAAGCGGCTAGTGGCGGTTCTGGCGGTTACTATGTAGCAAGCCAACAGGTAATTGATGGCAGTAGAAACCTGACAAACATCGGAACTATCAATAGCGGGCAAATTACAACAACTGGAATAGATGTATCAGGTTTAGTTGAGTTTGATTCTTTATCGGGAACAGGTGCGGTAGCTATTACTGACATTCTTGATGAAGATGCCATGACATCTAATAGCGCGACTGCTTTAGCTACACAGCAATCTATCAAAGTTTATGTAGACAATGCAGTGGCAGGCGTACCTGTAGGAGATATTACTGACGTAACAGTTTCTTCTCCTATAACGGGGGGCGGTTCTAGTGGATCTGTAGGTATAGGAATAACAAAAGCTACTACTTCTGCTGACGGATATATTAGTTCAGCTGATTGGAATACCTTTAACAACAAAACAAGTAACGTAGGAACAGTAACAGGCGTAACAGTTAACGGTAATGCATATACAGCTACTGGCACTGGGGCGGTAACAATTGCACCGCAAGGTATTGCTTCACAATATATTAACGGTGCAGGTAACTTAGTTACTTTCCCAACTGATCAGCAAGGTGTTACTTCAGTAGCATCTACAGTAGCAGGTACTGCATTAGACGTTAGCGGAACACCAATAACTGGAACTGGAACATTAGCATACACTTGGGCAGGCGCGCCTTCACAATATATTAACGGAGAAGGTAATCTTGTTACGTTCCCAAGTGCTAGAGGTGTTACATCTGTAGGACAAACGCATCAAGGTAATGCATTTGGAGTTACAGGTAGTCCAGTAACTTCTTCAGGTACCCTTGGTATTACTGTTGTTGGTAGTGCAAGCCAATACATTGACGGTGCAGGAAACTTAACTACATTCCCATCTAGTTTTAATGACAGTCTTGATCATGTTCTTTCTAACGGTAATACCACTAACGGAAATGATATTGTAGTTTCAAGTGGTGACAAGCTTACTTTTTCCAACGGATTAACTATTGATAGCCAAGCGTCCAACACTATTATTAGTGAAACCGCATCTGGTAGTTTATTAATACGCGGAACTAATATAAATCTGCAAAGTGATGACAATGATAATTATATCCAATGTGTAGAAAATGGTGCAGTTACTTTATACCATCAAATATCAGGCAACTCTCAAGCAAGTTTAAATACTACAACACTTGGAATAAATGTTAACGGTAGAATGGAATCTGATTCGTTATACCTTGGATCAGGTGCAATTGTTACTACTATTTCTACAAGTGATAGTTTAGGAACAAGCGATACCACACTGTCTACAACTGGAGCCATTAAATCTTACGTTGATACTGCAGTGGCAAGCGTACCTGTAGGTGACATAACTGGTGTTAGTGCTACTAGTCCTCTTACTGGAGGCGGTACTTCTGGAAACGTTACTTTAGCAATACAAGTAGCATCAGGTTCGCAATCAGGTTATTTAAGTTCCACCGACTGGACTACGTTTAATAACAAGTCTAGTTTCTCTGGTGCATATAATGATTTAACAGGTAAGCCAACAATACCAACAAATAATAATCAACTTGCTAATGGAGAAAATTATACAACTAACACTGGTACAGTTACAGGAGTTACGTTTAATGGCAATGCATTTAGCGCAAGTGGCTCAACAACTGTAACAATTGCACCACAAGGTAATTCTGGTCAATATGTAAATGGTGCAGGTAACTTAACTACCTTCCCAACCGATCAGCAAGGTGTTACGTCTGTCGGTGTATCTATAGGAGGCAATGCATATGCTGAATCAAACTCTCCTATTACTTCTAGTGGAACTATATCTCTCACTCCACAAGGTAGTTCTAGTCAATATGTCACTGGCCAAGGAAATCTTGCAACATTCCCGTCAATACCATCAGTAGGCAATGGAACATTAACTGTTACTACAAGTGGCAGTGCATCTGGCGGTGGTACATTTACGGCTAACCAAAGCGGAAACTCCACTATAAATATTGTTGGAGCAAGTATTCCTAGCGTTGGCAATGGAACGTTTACAGTATCTACAAGCGGATCTGCAACTGGTGGTGGAAGTATGACTGCCAACCAATCTGGTAATAGTTCAGTAACTATTAATGTTCCTACTATTCCTAGTGTTAACAACGCCACTATTACGTTAGCCGCAGGCACTGGCATGACAGGTGGAGGCGCATTTACATTAAATCAAAGTAATAACGAAACAATCACTTTTAATTCAACTGGAGGAAGTGGAGGAATTGGAGGAAGTGGAACTAATGATTTTGTACCGCTGTTTAATGGCACAACATCAGTAGATGATTCCATTATGCAACAAACTACTAGCGGTAGTTCTACAAAAATAGTTGTAAATGGCAGGATGGATCTTACTGGAAACGGTGGCGATTCTAACGGAGGAACTTTAAAGCTTACTTCTGGAAGTGCAAGATTAGGAATTGCAACTAGTGCTATATCTGGTGGAGAACCAGAAGCATCATTAGATGTAGGAAAGAATGCAAGAGTAAGAGGATCGTTAAATGTAGGTGCAACATCTGAACAATATTTATTTGTAAGTTCAGCGCAAGATACACCTGTAGGCTATGTAAAAATGGGCTACTACGGAAGTGGTACAGATTATGATCTTTCTGGTGACGCGCAACAATCAACCCAATATACAACAGCCTTTAGTAATGGAGGTAAAATATGTGAAGACGAAAGAATAATGACTTTCAAGTTTTCTAGATCAGTATTTGCAAATATAGATAGTACTGGTAAAGAATTAATTGCGGCAGACAGTAACTTTACTTACATTGTTAAAGAAGCTTATCTATTCTCCTCTCCAGACGGTGGTGGAAGTGCGCCAACTCTAGGAAGTGGAGATTTTTTCAACATAGAATATCAAACAATAACATCAGGCGGAACAAAAAATACTAAAGCTTTTAAAGTTGGGGATAGTACATTTAATCAGAGTAACGGGGCAAGAAGAATAATAGGATTTGAACCAATTCAATACGTAGCTATAGGAGCCGCATCAGCAGTGCCAAGATCATCTGTAAGGATTACCTCAACTGGACTGGCTAGTTCTGGTACCGGAACTTGCAATATTTTCTTAAGAATGAGAGTAAAAAATATAGATTTTGCTGATGATATTTCAAACAATCCCCAACTTATAACAATAACGTAGGTAATTACAACTAGTGGCTACTATAAAAGAAACAATGATCAGGATGGAAGCGCACGAGAAGGAATGTCTCGTGCGTTACACTGATATTCAGCGTCAGTTAGAAGAAAGCAAAATAAGATTCGTTAAATTAGAAAGAATGATATTTGCTATTTATCCATTTATATTAGGTGCAATTGCGTTTGCCAAATATGGTTGAAGGTGCAATAATTACACCTCAAATAACTTATAGGATAAAACAATGGATTTTAATAACCCTGAAACTGGCGATGTAGTCACATTAGAACGTGAAGATTTAAACCCAGAAGCAATGGTATATTGGGATGACATAAAAGAAATGCAATCAGGCGTAGTACAATTAAAAATTGCCTTGATGAAAATGGACAATAACATTTCGATGATGGCTACTCGTTTGCTTGCGGCACAAAACCCAGTAGAAGAAGCTGAAGTTGTAGAGGACGATGCTGAGTAATGTTATGTTAAATCAATTAATTGGCCCTGTGTCAGCTATCATTTCAAAATTTGTGGTAGACAAAGACAAGCAAAGTGAACTAGCCCATGAGATTTCTACTCTTGCGGCTAGACACATGCAAGAATTAAACAAGGGTCAATTAGATATCAATAAAGTAGAGGCGGCCCACGCTTCTATTTTTGTGTCCGGATGGCGGCCTGCTGTTGGGTGGTGTTCTTGTTTTGGATTAGGATACTCTACTATTTTAGCACCTTTTTTAGCTATCTGGTTTCAAGTTCCAGAAATTGACACTGGTTTGCTGTCTACTGTGCTTATGGCAATGCTTGGCATGGCAGGATTAAGAAGTTTTGATAAGAAAAACAATGTTGCTAGCCGTTAAGAAAGCATACTTCTTTTTTTCTTTGGCATCCGATTAACAATTTTCTTACCCGTTTTCTTGGCGGCTTTTCTTGCGGCCATTTGCCCTTTTGGTGTGTAAGAATAATGTCTTGATCCGACTTGTGGCATTATAAAACCTATAAAAAATTTTTGAAATCTGAAAGTCGATTATAACATATTAAGCCATATAAGGGTGATGTGCTAACAACTCACTATGGTCAGGTGGCGTATTAAATCTTTCCTCTTCACCTTCAACCTCTTCCCAAATATTATCTATTTCATGTTTGGCATAAGCAGGCAAAGCAGAAGAATATATTACTGATTCAAGAATAGAATCTAGCCTGTCAGATACGTCATCAATTCCACAATCTTGTGCGCGTTTTCTTAGCTCACTTAAATATGGCATAACCTGTCCTCATGGTATTTAATTAACCTAGTAAATTCTTCTAACATTTCTTTGTAATCAGCAGTGTATAACTTTTTAATTTTCCTTTTGTCTTCATGCATCTGCCTAACAAAGTCCTCACCGTACCAATCAATCATCCATAACGTGTACTGCCCTTCAGCACTTCCCTTACTCATTCCAAATGCATTGCATCCTTTACATTGTGGATGGACGTTTTCAATTTCTAATGCCCAATAAGAGGAACTACCTTTTGATATGTAATGACCTCCATCGCAATCTTTCCAACTCATTCTTTTATCGCAAGAAACGCAATTCACCATTCCATACTCGTCAGCCGCAGATATTCTTGCTAATTTTTGTATAGATATTAAACATTTTTTTCTTAGCGTTTGAGCCATTTTAAACCTCATTTTAACATAACTGGTAGGATATATCATATTTGCTCGTAAACGCCTTGAAACAGGCTTATATTGGCTTATTCGTCCTGTTTAGACTTCAACGCTAAGTACTCACTGTCATCCGGAATAGGCAGGTGTATATTTTTCTCTGAAGCAAGGTTATATATTTGATCCATAAAAAAACACATTTCACCTTTACTTAGCTTAGTAATGCTTTTGACTTGTCCTTTAAAAGACGTATCTCTAAATGAATAATTAGCTACGCCAAGAAACTTATTTTTTAAAAAAATTTTAGTAAATTCAAATTCATCTTTAGTTGCTTTTTTCTTTTCAGCCGCACACCATTTTTCTGCAAGTATTCGCACCCACGCATGGAAAAGATTTTCTTGAGATCTACTGGCAGGGTTAACGTATCGTTCAATTCTAACGGCCGCAGGGTGGTCACTATAATCCCATTTCTCTAACCGCTTGATTATAAAAGGTAATTTTTTTTCAAGTTCGCGTTTATCTTTGAAATAGTAATAATCCCCCTCAGTGCCGTATTTCATCGCAATTTTTTCCTTAACCAGTGTTGTGATAAATCTGAGTTAAATGTTTTGCTTTTTTGTTCCACTTCACTTTTTTTCTTTTTATGAATTATTAAGTCAATATCTTGGCAAATCTTTTTACCCTTTAACCTTTCGCTAACAAAAGGTAGAGATCTGGAAAATGCTTTTGCTATGTCAGTCCTGCTATATTTAACCCCACGTTCCAATCGTGGATTATCACCATCATACATCCAAAGAACTGCACGTTTATCCGGCACGTTTATTATTTTTTTAATATTTTCCATATCATTACCTTTATTCGTATCCTTCAGCCCATGATCTGTCGGTCAATTGTTCTGAAATGGGGGTGTCTCTAATAGACCTCTCGCCTCTTGGTTTTTGAGGTTGCCTAGCTTGACTTGCTACAGCTAACTCGTCTTCCCAACGCTCCTGCCCAAGATAAGTAGCAGGATAAGGAATAAATTTAACATCAGACCATTCGCCTTGCAAGACTCTCTGCTCTATATTTGTTGCTATAGCTTTAACAGTATCCTCGCTTTTCACTTTCTTAGCCCACATCTTCCTAGCCTCAGACTTACCTACCTTCCTTGGATAAACAGACCAAAACCCATCGAAATGATCTATATTCAATGTAGTACTAATTGTAGTATTAGAATTTGTAGTATTATCTTTCTGAATTTTCTGGGGAGGGGTATTCTGATTTTCTTGGGTAGCCCCTTCGGATAATCTTATATACCTATTAAGAATTTCTTTACTACCTTCCCTGTAAATAATCTGTACCTCAATGTATCCGCAGTCCTTAAGATTTTTAACCCAATCACTAACGGTTGTCTTGGTAACACTGTACAAATCAGAAAAGTATTTGTTTTGCGCCCAACAATATCCTTCTTTATTGCACAATGCAGTAATCTCGCCATACAGTAACTTAGCGTTTGGCTTTAGCCTACTGTCATACCTGACGCTTGCAGGTATAACAGCATAATAGGCCGGAGTATCAGGCATTCGTAGATACCCGTCTTAAGACAGGGCGAGAAGTGCTTGCTATTTCATCTAATTCAATCTCACCTTGCGCGATAAAACTACTAACACTAACGCCACAACAATAAGCCATAGTTTTTAACATATATAATGACGGTTCAGCTTTACCGTTAAGCCAACGATGTATGTTTGTTTGACCTAATCCAGTTGCGCTAGCAAGTTCTGATTGATTCAAGTCGTGAAAATACATAAAAAACTTCATACTTCTTCTAATATCCATAATGCTATCCTCTATAAATGAAACTACATGTTAGCACATTTAAGGATGCAGTCAACAATATAGTTGCACATATGTCATAATGGTGCTATCTTAACAACTCAACCCCAAGTCGTAGTGTCTTTTTTTAATGTTTTATTTGGGGTCAACCTTAGAGGAACGTGTTATGTGTGACAATCCAATTCAATGCCCAGACGACCAAGATGATTTTGACAGGCGTTTATTTAAAGTTTGCAACCCAAATCATGAGCGTGACCAAATTGCTAAATATAGTCACAATGATTTTACTGATTTTGATAGAGGAGAGTATGATTGCTTAAAGGGCTATCCACACCAGATGTATGAGTCCGAAGAGTACGACAATGGCTACGCGCAACAATACGCTAGCGAACAAAAAAACCCTAACTTAGATCCGGAGTAATATATGTTTAATTTTCAAAATGTAATATCAGTGCTTTTAGTATGTTCAATTACTGCACTATGGGCGCACACAATAAGTCGCGATTCTATAAGGTCAGAGTATTTTAAAGAAGAGTTTAATAAAATCAAAACCGATCAGCAAGATTTAGCAGATAAGGTTGGTTCTCTTAATGATGATTATGAATCAGTTCAATCTATGCTCAGATACAATGAAGCAGGTATTACAATAACTCTTGAGCAATTAAAAGAAACAAGCAGTTTGTTAAGTGACCTGTCTACTATTGACGCTATGCTTATTAAGCAGTTAAAAGACGTTAGATACGGACAAGGCGAAGCAGAATTATTGCTAGAAGAAGTTAAGAAAATAGCGTTAACTAAACCAGTTCCGCAAATTATAAAAAACGTTGTAGAACCGGAGAAACAAATAACTCCAGTAATTGAATCAATACCCGCTGTAATAGTTATTGAAACACCCATTGAAACACCCATTGAAACGCCTATTGCTGAAGAAATTGTGGCAGTTTGTCCGTTGCTTTCTTCCGATGTTATGTTTGGTAATTATATATCTAAAATACGGATATCTAGGACAGCTAAATTTGTAGCTTCTTACGACATTAAAGACGGCCTTGTTTCTAACTTATCTTTTGCAGGCAATAAGAACAAAAAGATACATAAAGCAGTCTTAAATTATTTAACTGATGCAATTATTCCTAATGCCAATGTTAACGGCTGTAGTATTCCATTTAAAATAGAGGTGTAACATGGAAAAAATGACTCCCCTTATGTTTTTTACCCACGATGGGTGGCAAGATCGACATGAAACTATTTTAAGTAGAATTAAAGGAATTGATTATATATTACAACAGCAACCAAAAACTCGAAGTGATCTTATTCAAAGATATCACTTAATAACAGAAAGACTTTCGTTGCGTAAATTAGTGTTAGATAAAAAAGGAAAATCAAAATGAAAGATATAAATCAACGCAGTACTTGGAGCATTTTATCAGAGATTGACGTTTCTGATTATATTGAAAAGAAAGGTAATTTATCTTACATATCATGGGCTTATGCTTGGTCAAAACTAATGGAAAAATTTCCTGATTCTAGTTATTGGTTTGGATCTGTCACTAGTTATGGTGAGACTGCTGAAGTAACAGTTACGGTTAAGGTAAAAGAAAATCAACATACTATGTGGCTACCTGTTATGGATAACCGGAATAACTCTATCAAGAACCCAACATCCAGAGACATATCTGACTCGAAAATGAGATGTTTAGTTAAAGCGATAGCCATGCATGGTTTGGGGCATCATTTGTACATGGGTGAGGACATAAATCCCGCTGTAGCAAATGCGGTAATAACTCACGAACAAGAAAAAGAAATTAATGATCTACTAATTAAAACTAATTCAGATGTTTCAATCTTTTTAGATACATTTAAAATTAGTAATGTTGGCGAATTAAAAGCAACTCAATACGGCAAAGTTATGGGGATGCTTAATTACAAATTACACACCCCAAAGCCTAAAACGAAATGATTGTCTTAGATCACGAACAAGGCACTCCGGAATGGAGGGAAGCAAGAAAGGGCGTGTTGTCTGCGTCCAGTTTTCATAAGCTGATAACCAGTACCGGAAAACCTAGTTCGCAAGCGCAGGGGCTTATATCAGACGCTATTTTAGGGAAATATTACAATGCATACCCTGATAACGTTACTACTGCGGCAATGCAACATGGTATTGATCTTGAGCCTGAAGCAAGAAAAGTTTTTGAGTTTATGAGCAACAAAAAGGTAATAGAAACTGGGTTTATTTTGCATGATAGTCTGACTTACGGATGTTCTCCCGATGGATTGATTAATGAAGATTCGGGGCTAGAAATAAAATGTCCAACTGATAATGTCATGTTAGGTTATGAGAGAAATCCCAAAACTTTAATTACAAAATACATCCAACAAGTAACTGGGTGCATGATGGTAACAGGCAGAAAAGAATGGTATCTGTTTGCTTACTCTGAATTGATACCCCCAGTTTGTATCTTGATAAAACTTGATGAAGAATACGCGGGTAAATTAGAGGTAGAAATTGCCAACGCCCATACTGAAGTAATTAATTATAAAGGAAAAGAAAAATGAAAAAAATAGGCATAACTTTAAATATTGACGTAACAAAAATCGACAAGACGCGACTGTACGCAGGCCACAAAGGTACCTACCTTGATCTAACTACTTTTATCGACTTAGGGCCGGAAAATGAGTACGGAAATCACGGATTTGTCACTCAATCTATGACTAAAGAAGAGAGAGAAGAAAAGGTTAGACTTCCTATACTTGGTAATGTTAGGCTTATATATCAAGATTCGGAGACAAGCCAATCAAATGTTACAAACATTCAGGCTAATTACAATCCAGAACAAGAGAAAAAGCCAGAGCCAGAGCCTGAGCCTCTTGGGGATGATGATATACCGTTTTAAAAGAACCTCTAAGTACGGCTTGGCGCACCGTCCCCAACGCGCCCCCTATCTATGAAATCACTCGATGAATCATTTGGTATAGCTACCCGAACAATCAAACTTAGTTTGTCTCCCGACTTTTGTTTAAACGATGCCTTTGCAGTTATGGATTTTCTGCAGGTAATAATAGAAAATTTGGAGGACGAAATTGATGAAACATCTAATTATTCCGGATACACAAGTCAAACCAAACTCACCCACTGAACATTTAAGATGGGCGGGTATGTATGCGGCTGAAAAGAAACCTGATGTCATAGTTCATATTGGAGATCATTTTGATATGCCTAGTCTGTCCACTTGGGACGTAGGCAAAAAATCGTTTGAGGGACGAAGATACAAAGATGATATTGCGGCAGGGATTGAGGCCATGAAAGTATTTATGAATCCAATCCAAGAGGAGCAAGCGCGACTCAAAAGAAACAAAGAAAAACAATGGCATCCGCGATTAGTATATACACTAGGCAATCATGAAAACCGCATAGAACGTGCGATAGAATCTGATTCAAAACTGGAGGGCTTAATTGGGTACAAAGATCTTGAATTAGAATCATTTGGCTTTGAAGTTTATTCTTATCTTGAAGTGGTGGTGGTTGACCAAATTGCGTATTCTCATTTCTTTACGTCTGGTGTAATGGGTCGGCCAGTGGCAAGTGCTAACGCGCTGTTAAACAAACGTCATATGTCTGCAGTAATGGGCCACGTTCAAGATAGGTCAATAGCATTTGCAAGGCGTGCTGATGGGGTAAATTTAACAGGTTTGTTTTCTGGAATATATTATCAACATGACGAAGATTATTTAACGCCTCAAACTAACGGATCATGGCGGGGAATCTGGATGTTAAACGAAGTCCGGAACGGAGGGTTTGACGAAATGCCCGTGTCAATAAATTACTTAAGAAAAAAATATCAAGGAAAATAAAAAAGCCCCCATCTCTGAGGGCTTGGCAGGATTAAAGAGTGTAGCCCCGATTATGTTGATATGGGCTTGAATCCACTGGCTTGATTAGGGAATATTTACAATAATTTATTTTCTCCCCGAATTGGTTTAGCCCTTTGATCCGCTCAATCTTAATGTTATGCCCGTCTTTTTTAAGTTCGCAGATACGCGCTGACAGTTCAAAAATCCCCAGTTCCTTAAAACTGTTAATCCTTGTAATGGAATATCCTTTATCAAGATACGCTAATAGTCTTTGATTTTGAGTACTCATACTAAACCCCTTTTTAGTTGGCTTTCTTCAATGCGATCAACATGCCGCGCTATGCTTTCTAACTGAAACCAATGAACACGGACTAATGATTCCATTTCAGCGATAGAAACCGTCCAAGGCTCACCACTGTTACGGTGAGCCTCGATTGTTGATTCCTTATCTTCAATGTTACTCAGTAGATCTTGATATTGTCGGTCAAGGTCAAGCTTGATAATTTCAAGGGTGGAATCTGACAATAAATTAATCAATTCAAAGTAATCCATTATGCTACCTCTAGTCTTTTATCTTGCTCTAAAGTTAACACCGCATTGGAATACATAGGATCTTTAACGATCTCGCAGGCACGATTGTAAGCAGGCAATTTAATGCCGTAATTGTCATACAATAAAATAACGGCTTTAGCCCGTTCGTGCCACCAAAAACTCCAGTTACCGTGAATCTCCCTGAAATCTAAAATACAATCCGGCTCATCCTTTTTGCTATCGTTGGATTTTGCGCAAATAATTGCAACGTCAATAGTATTAATTAGATCCGCGATTTCAGCGCAAGTATCAGTATGTAATTTAATCATGATTTTATCCTCTAGTTATGATGCCAAAGTGCATCGAATAACCTACCCATCGCGGATAGGCTACGCGTTGGACTTTAAGCGGCCTTACTGCCCATCTCTGACGCTTCCTTGCTATTCTCGACCATATATCGAACAGCTTTATTCGCAAGCTTGCTAGCCTCATACAATGCGCTAGGATCCCCCTGCAAGACTTCAATCCAATTCTGTATATATTCATCATGCTGTAGCCCCTCATATGGCAGGCCCATAATTGATCCGGCCATTGCTGACCCAAGTTCCGCGACAAGTTCCTCGAACGCGTAATCCTTAGACCCAAACCCATTTTTAAGGTTACGGTTTAATCTCGATTTGTGGCCCGTCCAGTGGGTTATTTCATGTAACAAAGTCGAGTCGTGGTGATCGCGTCCAGTACCACCATCAATAAAAGATTCAACTGTAGGCATGTGAATTTGATCTTGCGAGGGTATAAAACACGCCCTGTTACCAGTGTATTTAAGGTCAACACCTAGCTGTTTAGCCATGCAATTAACGCCATTTTCTGGTATAATTGGGGCATCGGTAACGGATGATTTGGGGCCAAAAACTGAGGCATCAAAGTCGTTTAACTGCTCGACATTAAATACGCGATATTGAGACATTTTAGGATAGAGAGTGGCCCCTGTAGCATCGCGGGAATCTTTGAGCATTTTAAAATGGATAATTCCGGTGGTTTTATTGCCCTTGACATATTTACAGGCCGCATCTCTACCGAATTTGGTTACTAACTGGTTAAAAGTGACCCACTGGTTGCAGTCATAACCACTAAAATTGGTGATGAACCAGTTAAACCCGCTGTATACGGTCCCAGTGATGGGGTTATGATGCGCCCCAAATGCTACACCATTAGAACTCCACGGCTTAGACCATTTAGCGTCTTTTGGTAGGTTCTCAAGGTTGGCGATTACTTTGTCGGTAATCTCTTTAACGATTGCTTCTATTTTTGCGTCTTTCATTGTGTGACCTCTAAGTCGTTGTGGTTGGATTAGCTATTACAGTTTTTATAAACTGATTGCTCTGTTGAGTTATGCGATAACAGCACCTCAGTGCCACGCTTCAAAGTGTGTGAACCTTTTGGGTGATCTTGCTTCAATGCTCTGAAAGCCTGAGAAGCTTGAATAGATCCTTGCACCGTAAAGGAGTCAAAGCCGATAGTTGATAGAGTGAATAAAGACATATGTGTACCTATATATAAAATGAATGAAGTGCCAAGGTATACTATAGGGAGAGTATCCCCTAGAACTAAACACGACTAATAATCCCTTTATGGTCACAAAACCCCCTTTTATGATATAATCACCACATCTCAACAATATTAACCTGTAACAAAAACAATCACTTAGGATTAAAAAACATGGGCAGACCTAAAGGTTCACCTAATAAACCTAAAAAAGCTCTAGAGAAAGCTTTAAACGCACGCCTAAAGGCAATCTATGGAGAGGACTTTGATGTCGTGTTTAGCATGGCCTGCAGTGCTATAGATATACAGGCAATAGCTAAAGAGTCTGGCGAAGTGGAGGACCATACAGCGGCAGTGCAAGCATTAGATAGAGTAGCTAAGTACCTGACACCATCGCTCAAGTCTATAGAGCAAACAGGGGAGCAGGGGTTAACTGTATCCATACAAAGAAAGCGGTATGATTCATCCAGTGCATAACCTGTGCATAAACCTGTGGACAGCACAGTGTATAACTTGTGGGTAAACCTGTGGAAAAGGTGTTAGCAACCTGTGGATAAGTGGCTACCCCCCTCCCGAGAGTCGATGTGATCTGTATCATTATCACTCACTCGAAAAAAAATTGAATTAGAATGAAAAATGTTATTAAGCTAAGACCAGACAAAGAAGACATCATAGAAGCTCATATAAAGCGTTCTAAGGAGTTTATTTTAATAAGTATAGGTGAGCATGGCGTAGAGGTAGGGAGTTCGTTAGATGACGAAAGAGGATTGTTTTATATTGAGTTAGCAAAACGTATGATCCTTGATGATTGGCTAGGAGTCAGCCCCTATGATAAAGATTGACACGGACGAAGTTATAAACGAAATAGACCAAGAGTTAATTGAAGAGTTTGCAATGGCATTAATGGATAAAGACCAGTATGCTATGAAGGAAGTCCTTTATTTAGTGTCCCAAAGAATGATTAGCTACTGCGATTGTTTGGAGGAGCCTTGCATTTGTAGGAGTTAATTGTGGCGCAAGATCTGTTAAAAACCTTAGACAAAGAAACAAGAGACAGGCATTTCCCTGAAAAAAACGGTGGAAAAGGGGATCATGCTAGAAAATCTGACAAGAGAACCCGCGAAGCTTACGCATCAAACTACGATAAAATTAAGTGGGACTCATGCAAATAGAATATAGCCTGATGGCACAGGGTCAAGTGCTACAAGATTTTGCTGATTGTCGTGCAAGAAACTCATTTATAATGGGGCCGTTAGGATCTGGCAAGACTGTGCAATGCATTTTAAAATTGTTTGACCTAATGTGTGAGCAAGAACCTGTAAAACAAAAAGATCATAAGAATTATAACGTCCGATTGTCTAGGGTAATTGCGGCACGAAACACTTATTCCGAATTATTTTCTACAACCATTAAAGATTGGCTAGAAATACATGGAGAATTAGGCGATTTCAAGCAAGGTAACAAAGAACCTCCTACGCATTTTATAAGGTTTAAATTAGAAGATGGTACTAGTGTACATTGCGATGTTGTATTTATTGCTTTTGACAGGCCTGAACACGTTAAAAAAGCAAGGGGAATACAGACAACGTGGGTTTGGCTTAATGAAACGAAAGAACATAGTAAAGCTGTGCTTGATATGCTTGATTTGCGTCATGGTCGTTACCCATCAAATAAAGAAGGTGCTACCCCTACGCACCACGGAATACTTGGGGACAGCAACGCACCAGACGAAGACCATTGGTATTTTAAGCTTGCGGAAATAGAAAGACCAGAAGGATGGGCGTTTTATAGGCAAGCGGGTGGCGTTTATAAAGATGGCGAAACGTGGTTAGTAAATAAAAAAGCAGAAAACCTAGCAAACTTACCAGTAGATTATTACTCAAGAGGGCTGTCAGGCAAAACAAACGATTGGATTAAGGTTAACTTAGGGAATGAATACGGTTTTGTGTCGAATGGTAAGCCAGTGCATCCTATGTATACTGATTCTGTTCACTGTCAACATATGGATTTTGTGCCTGATAAGTCTACCCCCATCGTGCTTGGTTTTGATTTTGGACGCACGCCTGCTTGTGCATTTTTACAGCGAACGCCTATTGGAAGATGGGTATGCTTTGATGAGTTGGTAGATTCCGATTCAGGAGCAATAGACTTTGCGCCTACTTTAAAGAAATATATTGAACAACATTATCCTCATTACTCGTTTAAAGGTTGGGGAGATCCGTCCGGAAGCAACAGAAACCAAGCTAATTCTGAAACTCCGTTCCAAATTATGCGTGCGGCAGGCGTTCCATGCAGTCCTACCAGAAGTAACGACCCAATGAAGCGCAGGGCCGCGCTAGAAGTGCCAATGAAAGAAATGTGTATGGACGGAAAGCCTAGATTTATTGTATTGCCTAAAGCATCTATGATTCGCAAAGGGTTACAAGGCGGTTTTTGCTATCGAAGAGTTCAGGTATCGGGAGATAGGTACACTGACGAACCAGATAAGAACGAATATTCTCACCCAGTTGAAGCTTTAGAGTATGCATTGCAGGGTGAAGGAGAAGGAAGAAGCGCATTAAGTAGAGCAGGTTATTTTGACAAACCCCATAAAGCAAAAGTTGATATCAATGTATTCTAAATTATATGTAGTTTTTGAAAAAGATGATGGTAGGTGGTGGTCTTTTTTCTTAAAACGAGGGTGTCGGCACTGTTTTTTAGTAAAACCCGCAGGAAATTCGTACATTATTTACGGAAAAGGGGCAAAGTCCTTTGATTTATTTACGATTAAAGAAGAAAAGAGTATAATCGACAATATCTATGCAATAGAAAGTTTCAATCCGGTAAAGCGGAAGGGCTATCTTTTTATGTTAAATACTTGCGTGGGTCACATTAAGGCAATATTAGGCATTAAGAAACCTTTTATTTTTACGCCATATCAATTATTAAAATATTTAAGGACTCTAAAATGAGCGGATTATTCAAACGACCTAAAGTTCCAGAGCCAACACAGCAAGAAATAGCTTCAGTAGCTAGACAACAGCGTGCGCTTGACGAAGAAACTGGGAAAAACGAGCGTAGACTTAAAGCTGTAGCGCGAGGTCGATTAGGATCGTCTTCTCTTTTAGCTTCAGCAAGTACTGCAACTGGATCATCTGCAAGTGGAAGTTCTAGCGGAAATAGCAGTGGTTATACTGCGGGTCGTAGGGGAGGAGGCGCATATACTGGAGCAGGAAGCTTTGGAGGCAATCCATTTGGTGGAAATGGAATGGGAACAACCAACAGGAAATAATAATGAAATTGCCTAAAGAATTAGGATCATTGCAAGATCTACAAAACAGAGAACGTGTTGCGTTTGAATCAACTGCCAATTGGCGAGAATTATTAGAGGATTGTTATGAGTATTTTTTACCGAATAGAAACCTGTATGGGGGATATCAAGCGGGTGCTAAAAAAATGGATCGCATATATGACTCCACCGCTCTCGAAGCTATTCAACAAGGCGCAAGCAAGTTACAAGAAAATATTGCTCCTATCTGGGCTAACTGGGCCACATTTGCTCCTAGCAATGGCGTTATTAATCAGCTTAACACTGGTAATTTTGATGTAAGTGAAACAGATGTTAGAAACAATTTAGAAGAACAAGCTAGCATCGTCTTTGATTACATTAACCGATCTAATTTTGCTACACAATTTTATGAACATGCGCTAGATTTGTTAATCGGAACAGGCACTTTGCGTATTGACGAAACAGATGATTTTGATAATCCTATAATTTTTAATGCAATACCACAAAAAGGTTTAGCGTTTGAAGAAGGACCGTTTGGAAATATTGAAACTCACTGGCGCAGGTTTGAAGTTAAAGCTAGAAACGTTAAAAGGATGTGGAAAGGGTTTAGACCTTCCAATAATGTAGCTAATTTAATTAAAGAACAACCAGATGCTAGCATTACTTTGTCCGAAGGCGTTGTGTTTATGCCTAGATCTAAAACATATTACGGTTGTGTTTGGGTTGAAGGTGAAGATCGCATAAGTTGGGATCAAGATTTTGGCGATTCAAGCCCTTGGGTAACAGGAAGATACAGTAAAGTGTCTGGCGAAATTAGAGGTCGCGGTCCTGCAACCCTAGCTTTACCCAACGTTAAGTCCCTTAATAAGATTAAAGAATATTCTCTTATGTCTGCGGCTATGGGTATCTCCGGAATGTACACTGCTACTGACGATGGCGTAACTAATCCATACAATATTACTATAAGTCCGGGAGTTGTTATTCCAGTTGGTTCTAACAACACTTCTAACCCATCAATTCAGCGGCTAGATACTCGTACTGATTTGCAATTAACGCAATTTCAAGTAGAAGATTTAACAACTGCAATTAAACGTGCCATGTTTAACGATTTAAGAGACCCTTCAGGAGCAGTACGTTCTGCTACAGAAGTTGCAATTGAATCAAGAGAGTTAGCAAAACGAATTGGCTCTGCGTTTGGCAGGCTACAGACAGAGGTTTTAGTTCCAATCTTAAAAAGAGTGTCACATATTTTGACAAGAAAGGGATTGTTGCAACCTATAAAGCTAGACGGTGTAGAAATTGATGTTAAATTTTTGTCTCCCCTAGCACGCGCACAAGATGGCGAGGATGTTGTTAACGCACAACAAGCTGTTCAATTTGTTTTGCAAAATGCAGGGCCAGACCAAGCTAAAATGGCTTTTAAACTTGAAGACTTTGGTACTTGGGTGGCAGGAAAAACAGGAATGCCTGCTGAACTTGTAAGATCGCAAGCAGAAAAAGAAGCAGTTATTCAAGCAGGGGCGCAAGCCGCGCAACAAGGAATGCAACAACAGCAAAATCCAATGGCACCACAATGAGTTGGAATGAACTGCAGGGAAGCCACGATCCTTTAAAAGCTAAAAAAGCGTCTGATATTAAAAAACAGGCGCAATCTGATTTAGCCAAGTCTTATCACAGAGTCTTTACAACGGAAGACGGAGAGCGTATCTTAGCTGATCTGATCAGACGATTTGTCTACGAAAATGACACTGAATTTGGTTCGTCAAACATTAATTATGAAGCCGCTTATCATAATGGAGAGGCAGGTTCGATTAAATTTATAATTAATCAAATGAAATTAGCTGAAATATTATAGGAATAAATTATGTCAGAAGAAGTTGAACAGATCGCAGAAACACCAGTTGGTGAAACAAGCGGCACTCTGTTAGACAGTGCTGAACCTACGTTAAACGAAAATGAATATTATTTAAGTGATGGTATCAAAGGAGTAGGTGAAAAGCCTGAATGGTTACACGAAAGATATAAAAGTGTAGCAGATCAAGCTAAAGGTTATTCAGAGTTAGAAAAAAAGTTTGGGTCATTTGCAGGTAGTCCTAAAGATGGTTATGAAACTCCGGAAGGTATACAAACTGACGATGCTTTGTATCAAGAATTAGAAGCATTTGCTACAAAAACCAACATGAGTGCCGATGCTTTTGGTGAGGCATGGGAATTACTAGCTACTCAAAGTTCTGTAGCCGAAGAAGTTAGTCAAACTCAAGAACTACAAAAACTTGGCCCTAACGCAGACAAACGAATTAAACATGTTGAAACATACATGAAAAACAATTTGTCTTCTGAACAATACGAAACTGCAAAAGAGGCAGTCAATAGTGCTGAAACTATTGCTTTAGTCGAAATGTTAATCAAAGCGGAAACTGAAACAGCGTTACCTATTGATGGCGGTGTTCACCCTGAAGGGCTTACTTGGGCTAATGTTGAAACTGAAATGTTTAGAAAAGACGATAGCGGTCAATTGCTAAGAATTACAAGTGCGGCACATGAACAAAAACTGCAGAAAATGATGGCATCTTTTGAAGGAAAGGTGTAATTGTAAACCACTGAAAATAAAGGTATAATTGAAAAACTGGATACCTATATCTATAGCCCAGTAAATTTAGGTTGATCGACTGACCATTTTTACTGGGTACTCAGTTCCAACCTTGAAAAAACTATTTTATTTTATTACTCTTTTTCGAGGAAATTCTTATGAGTAAGTTTCTATCGTCCGTAGCAGTCACAGAATTTGACTCTATGGTAAAACACGCATATGCGAACAAGGGGCTACTCAAGCCGTCTGTTACGCTACGCAACAATGTTGTAGGTGAAACCTACAAGTTCCGTCTAATGGGTCGTGGTCTAGCTAACCAGAAGTCTACTTCTGATCTAGTAACTCCTATGGACATTAACCACCAATTCAAAACCGCTACTCTGCAAAACTGGAATGCTCCAGAATACACAGACGTATTTGATCAAGCCGATGTAAACTTTGATGAGCGAAATGAACTTGCAAGCACAATTGCAGGCGCACTTGGCCGTAGAAGCGATCAGCTAATTATTGACGAGCTAGATGCTGTTGCTGTTGGATCAACTGTTGTTGATGGTGGTACTGGTCTAACTATCGCTAAATGTATTGAAGCGCAAACTAACTTGCGTGGAAAAGGCGTAGACAACCGTGATCTGTTTGCTGTTATTAATGCTGACGGACTTAAAGGTTTGTTGAATGACGAGAAAGCAACTAACTTTGATTACCAGAATGTTAAAGCACTTGTAAACGGTGACATTAACTCTCTATGTGGATTCCAGTTTATTACTTTGGAAAACCGTGTTGGTCGTGAAGGTGGTCTTTCGGTAGCCGCAAACGTAGTAGATTCATATTTCTACCAACGTGAAGCAGTAGGTCTTGCAATCGGTATTGATATTCGTACTTCTGTTGATTGGATTGCAGAGCGAACTTCTTGGTTGTGTAATGGAATGCTTAAAGCAGGCGCGGCTGTCCGTGATGCTGAAGGTGTTGTTAAAGTTCAATACAAAGACAACGTATAAGGAGAATTATCATGGCTTTTGCAAGAAAAGATTTATCTCGCATTGGTGGTTCAGGTTATGGAGCAACCGTTTGGATGCACACTTCAGCAGAAGCATATTCTGTAGTGGGCGCAGACGATTACTTTAAACCTGCAATTACAGAAATGGCTAAAGGCGATTGTGTTTGGGTAGTAGATACTTCTACTCCTACTGTTTACATTACATATGTAGACGCGCATTCTGCTTCTAGCATTACTACCGCTACTGGCGATGCAGTAACTGCGTAACATCTAAGGGGGGTTCGCCCCCCTTTTTATTAAAAAGCTTATTAAGCTAAAGGTAGCGTTATGTCTAGTAAGATCCAATTAATTTCTAACGCCCTGATTTTAATTGGTGATTTGCCAATTACTAGTTTATCAGGAAATTCTCGCGCACAAACTGTTGCTAACAATTTATATGACAACATCGTGCAAATGGAGATGACTAAATTTCGTTGGGGGTTTGCTAGAAAAATTGCACAGTTAAGTTTATCTGTTAATACTCCTGCAGGTAACGAATGGGATGCAATTTACGAACTTCCCGCTGATCTTCTTTTTCTTATTAAAATTAATCCTAGATCAAACTATGCTTTGTTTGGTCAGCAGGTATACACCAACATGAATGGAGCGGTGTATGCTGATTATATTTACAATGCTCCCGAATCTGAATGGCCTGTTTATTTTCAACAAATGATTCAATACCGTTTAGCTATGGATTTTGCTCCGGCTATTAGAGATAGTGCCGCCTCAATGGAAGCAAATGCTTTTCAATATGAGAATGCTTCTCGTATGGCAAGATATACTGATTCTCAACAATATCCAGTTGTTCCTTTAAGTTCTGCTCCGTTTGTAAACACTAGGTACTAAAATGCCAAGAAGCACTTTTAATCAGTCTAGTTTTGTATCTGGCGAATTGTCGCCATTAGTTTTAGGTCGTACAGATCTTGACCAATACTATACTGGGATGCAACAAGCCGACAATGTTTTAATTGTTACGCAAGGCGGTGTAAAACGTAGAGCGGGAACACAACATATTGACGTTGCTCAAAACATCCCAAAAAATCAAGACACAGATCCGGCTCCTGCTTCAAGTGTAGTTGGAGTAACTAATCCTATTAATAGTACTACTGCAGTAATTAACGATCTTAACCCTGCCACATCTATGACTACCACGGAAGTGGGAATTATTGGTACTCAATTTAATGGCGAATTTATTGTTGCTGAATATGATTTATCAGGTGGCACTCAATACCCTGTTTACATTCAAGTTGAAAATTGCAAATTAACAGATTTAGCAGGCGCGCCTAGCACTACTAATCTATTAGCAAAATTACGGGTAGAGTGTTCTAAAGATAATATAAATTGGGCTACAGCGCGGGCATTTAATTGCACTAAAGATGCAACAACATTTAGAGTTCGCCTTGACACAAGCATAACTGAATTTGCTGACGTTAAATATGTAAGATTAATTAGATCCGGAGATCAAAATGCAGGCACTGGAGACAACCTTGCTAATTTAGGCATACAACTTACTGACTTTAATTGTTTTTATAATGGCGGCCTTGCTTCAGAAGTTAAGTTATTTGAGTTTAGTATTTCAACTACCGAAAACTATTTGTGCGTTTTAACAGGTGGAGATAATCTTGTTGGCGTACCTTTAGGAAATTTAGCAATATACACCATAGACACAAGTAGCCCTTTTAATGTAAATCTTGTTGCAAACCTTGCAGTACCTTATAAATCTAATCAAGTCTCTCAGGTACGGGACGTACAAACAGAAAATGTAATGTTACTGTTTCACCCAGACGTACCATCGCATAGGATTATTAGGCAATCACTAACCCCTCTTGTTTGGTCTAGTGATACTATTCCTTGGCTTAATGTTCCGCAATACGATTACAATGACGCGCAAAGTCCTATTCCTGTAGACTATGTAATTGATATTGCGTTTTCAAATTTTAAAGAAGGCGATAATTTTCAAATTGATGTTGAATCTGTAATTAGTAAAACAATTACGTTTAGCAATAACTCTCTTACATTGGCTAACAACATGCAAATTAATTTGCAAGATATGCCGATTTTTGGAACTACAGGAATAGCTGTAGCTGTTACTGGAACAGTAACTAATCCTACTGCAAGGGTTACTGTTTCTGGAGAATCAACAAAAGATTTTGTATTGTGGTCTGGCTTTGCAACTACAGGAGACACAGCTACGCCTCCTACAATTGGTTTTCAATTAGCCCAACAAGGATCACCTCGTAAAGAAGATGTGTGGTCGGCTAATCGAGGCTACCCGCGTATGGGTGCGTTTTTTAGCGGCAGGCTTTGGTTAGGCGGGACTAAATCTAAAATACAAAGTTTATTTGGTTCGCGATCAGGATCTTTCTTTGATTTTTATACCGAAGAAGGTGATGACGATGAAGGGATATTCACAACAATCTCTGCTAGACGTTTAACTGAAATTGTAGACATAAATCCAGACAGAGGGTTACAAGTATTTACAACCGGATCAGAGTTTTTGGTAAAAGGAACTACGCCTAGCGACATTGTAATTTCGTCACAAACACAGCATGGCGCAAAAAATATTGAAGTTCAATCAATAGACGGTGCTACGTTATTTGTAGACGCTAATGGGAAAACTTTAAGGCAATACTTGTTTAGTTTTAATGAAGACGCTTACATTAGTAATGATATTTCTGTGTTGTCTTCTCAACTTATTGACCAACCTAAAGATTTAGGCATACTTTCTGGTACAAAATCAGAAGATGCCAATTGGGTATTTATAATTAACCAAGACGGCACTGCCGCAATTCTTAATACGTTACGGTCGCAAGATATTAATGGTTACACTAAATGGATTAGCGGCAATACTAATAGTGTTTATCCTATTAAGATAGAAGCTGTTTCTGTAGTTGCGACTGAGTTGTTTTTAGTTAACAAGCGTGAAGGACCATTAGCTACTGACACTCGATATTCAATTGTTAAGTGGAGTTTTGACCATTTGATGGATGAATCAACATTGATTACAAACCCAAACAGCCTACAGGTGGGGCCGGTATTAGATTTTGCTTTGTATCTAGGAGCAAATTATTTGGTTGGTGATACGGTTAATGTTGTTGCTAGGGGTAACAAGCTAACAGACAGAGTAGTAAAAGTATTTGGAGGGCAAGAATACATTGATATAAGTTCAGCAGAAAGAGAATTTATATTAGACAATCCCGTTGCAGGTCTTATTGACGTTGAAATTGGTTTTAACTTTAACGTAACTGTTAAACCTATGCCAATAGCAACTACTGGAGCCAGAAGCGTTAACGGCCAAAATCAAATGCGACAAAAGAAAATTTCTAATATTAACGCTAGAGTTTATAAGTCAGCAGGCGTATTTATTGATGGGAATCCTGTGCCTATAAGAGAGTTTGGAACAGCCGCAGTTTCACCTTTAGGTAATAACCTACCAATTCAGTCAGGTATTATTGAAAACAATAATGGTGGCAACGGTTGGGGAATAGAAGTTGCTCCAGTAATTACTGTGCCAGATCCAACCCCTTTTCAATTGCAAGCTATTGAATATTATGTTGAATCATCATGAATGAAATTGCTACGCAAGATGATGTTTACAGAATGCAGGCATTGTTGTTAAAAGAAAAGCAGGTAGAATTAGAGGCAAAACACCATTTTAGTGATGGCTTGTACGCTAGAGAATTATTTATACCTGCAGGAGTTTGTTTAGTTGGTGCGTTGCACAAAACTCGTCACCTATATACTGTAGTAAAAGGTAAATGCAAAGTAGCAAGTCAGTTTGGGACATTAGATATAGAGGCTCCGTTTATGGGAGAAACAATCCCGCAAACGAAGCGTGTAATATACGCTGAAACAGATTGTGTTTGGGTAACGTTTCATCCTACAGAACTTACTAGTGTAGAAGAAATAGAAAAGGCAATATTAGAGCCAGAGGATATTTAAATGTCATTTATTGTAACAGCTAGTTTAATAGCGGTGAGTACGGCTGTAAATGTATATGGAATGCAAGAAGGAGCCAAGGCCGAACAAGAGTCGATGAAACGTAGGGCCGAAGAAGAAAAAATTGCGGCTCAAGCTAGAGCATTAGAGCGTCAACAAGAATTAGGCCGTGTGCTTGCGGCTAACAATGCATCTATGGCGGC
>DAOUSV010000155.1 GCA_030627065.1 Piscirickettsiaceae bacterium
TGAAAAAGAAGGCGATTTGGGCGCGGCTGAAGCTTTGTGTGCAAATACAGGTGAGTGGAGTAAAGTTTGGCAACGGTTTGTGGAGACTTATCACCTTTATCCTAAATTACCTGAGTTGCTTGCCAAGGTTAATACTCATTATGATTTGTTTGCTGATCAGTCAAGCTATTTGCAATATACTCTTGCGGAAGAAATGAACCTGGAAAATAGACTGTTACAGGTGGGTGATTTGCCTTCGGCAGAAGCAAGAAAGTCTATTTTGACTTTAGAGGCAAGTCATTCAGGTCGCCGCCATTGGGTATGGGTGAAAATGGGGTATTCACCTTTGGCGATTGCTTTAGAGTATTTGGCGGTTATTGCTGAGTTATCACAAACACAACCAGGCGGGTTGACTCCTGAAGAAATGGGTCAAAAGTATCAAGAAAGTTATTGGCAAATTGATCAGGCTTGTTTAGATGCACTAAAGAGTGTGGTGACTCCAGCACATCAAGAAATTATTAAAGTGGTGTTAAGTGTTATTTATACGCCTTGGCTAAGTGAAACTAATCATGCTTTTCAATCTTTAGTTGAGTCTAAAGGTTATCCTGGGAGTCACGAAATAAATGAGGCAGTCGCTGAATATTCGGCGATTGGTGAGTGTGTATTCTTTACGGATGGCTTGCGTTTTGATATTGCTCATCGCTTAGTTGATAAGCTTGAAGGGCGAGGCTTTCAGGTTGAATTAAGTGCTAATTGGTCAGCCTTACCGACGGTGACTTCAACCGCTAAAGCAGCTGTTACTCCGATATATCAACAGATTACGGGGCGTACAACGGATAGTGATTTTCAGCCCAGTTTAAAAGTGGGTGATAAACCTTATTCTCAGTATTATTTAAAGAAGCTACTGGCAAAGGATGGGTGGGATTTTATTGCGCATGATGAAACCGGTAATCCATCAGGAAAGGCTTGGACTGAATGCGGTGATATTGATAAAGAGGGGCATGTTAAGCAATTAAAATTAGCCCAGCGTATTGATCCTTTATTGGATGAAATTGTCGAGCGATTTGTTGAGCTTGAATCAGCAGGGTGGAGACAGTTTAGGTTGGTAACGGATCATGGTTGGTTGCTGGTTCCTAATGCATTGCCGAAGGTTAATTTACCTAAATATTTGGCGGAAACACGTTGGGGGCGGTGTGCTCAATTAAAAGAGAATGTTAATACCAGTGAGTTAACGGTAGGTTGGCATTGGAACCCTAGTGTTTCTATTGCGATGGCTCCTGATATAAGTTCATTTATAGCGGGTAGGCATTATGAGCATGGTGGGTTAAGTTTGCAGGAATGTATAACACCAGTTCTAAAGGTAAAAAGCCTGGTTTCTATGACTAGCTCAGCGACAGCTTCAATTAAAAACCAAAAATGGTTGGGGTTTCGATGTAAGGTTGAGGTTGAAACAGAGGATGAGGTTTATGCTGTTCTACGAACAAAGCCTGCGGACGTGGATAGTTATATTAGTGCTAAGAAAAAAATCAAAGATAATAAGTGTACTTTAATGGTTGAAGATGATGATTTAGAGGGAACTTCAGCGGTTTTAGTTTTAATGGATAGTGAAGGGCAGTTGCTGGATAAACAGGCGACTATCGTTGCTGAATAAGTAGACTTCGGAGCTATGAGTAAACACAAATGGACTCGAATAAAGAGGCTTTAATTAGTGTTAATTTGTGTGTATTCGTGGTTCATTTTTTATAAACATTAGGAGTCTGTTTTGCAGCTTGATGATTTAGACAATAAAGTAGCGGAAGTTTTTGAAGGGTATATTGTTCGCAAAGATTTAGTAAGAACTTTTAGTCAACAATTCCCTGTACCGACTTATGTGGTTGAGTTTTTATTAGGTCGTTACTGCGCCACCACGGATGAAGACGAGATTGAAGAAGGTTTGCAAATTGTTCAGCGCCAGCTTTCTTCTAGGACTGTTAAAGCAGGTGAAGAGGAGTTATTTAAGGCTAAAGCATATAAAGAAGGGAGCGTTAAACTCATTGATTTAATTAGTGCGCGTTTTAGTACGTCGGCTAAGGGTTATGTGGTTAATTTACCGAGTTTGCAGCTTACGAGAGTTAGGATTAGTGATGAGTTAGTTGACGATAATCAACGCATGTTGACGGGGGGATTTTATGCTGAAGTGACTCTTGAGTATGATGACTCTATTTCTGATGAAGCGAGCGGCATGCCATTTGGTATCCAAGCCATCAGACCTATTCAGTTATCTAAACGAGATGTCCTTGATAGTTTAGTTGATGGACGGAAAGGATTAGATACAGCGCAATGGAAAGATTTTTTGCTGCGTAGTGTAGGGTTAGAAACAAATTCATTAGATGAACGTGCTAAAGATGCATTCTTGTTACGAATGGTGCCTTTTGTAGAACGTAATTATAATATGGTCGAATTAGGCCCAAGAGGTACAGGAAAAAGTCATCTTTATCAGCAAATTTCTCCTTATTCTCATTTAATTTCAGGCGGTAAAGCAACTGTCGCTAAAATGTTTGTGAATAATGGAACGGGTCAACGTGGCTTGGTTTGTCAGTATGACGTTGTTTGTTTTGATGAGGTTTCTGGTATTTCATTCGACTCCAAAGATGGCGTTAATATAATGAAGGGCTACATGGAGGCAGGTGAATTTAGTCGTGGTAAAGAAAGTATTCGTGCAGATGGTTCAATGGTGTTTATCGGGAATTTTGATGTTGATGTGGAGCATCAGCAGAGAATAGGACATTTGTTTGGGCCTTTGCCGCCAGAGATGCGAGATGACACCGCTTTTATGGATAGAATCCACTCTTACTTACCTGGATGGGATGTACCTAAAGTTAATGCTTCATTGTTGACGGAACATTTCGGCTTAGTCAGTGATTTTCTCTCTGAATGTTTTAGCAGATTGCGTACTCAGAGCCGTGTTAGCGTATTACAAAATCGAGTGCAATATGGTGGTAGTTTAAGTGGTAGAGATACCAATGCGACAAACAAAACGGTCTCTGGTTTATTGAAGCTACTTTATCCAGATATGGAAGAAGAAGTATCGGATGAGGATTTGGAGTGGGCGGTACGTTTGGCGATGGAGTCCAGAAGACGGGTTAAAGAGCAACAAAAGCGTATAGGTTCAGCAGAATATAGGAATACACATTTTAGTTATATTTTAGGAACTGATGGTATTGAACAATTTGTATCCACACCTGAACTGAGAAGTGATAAAAGTATTGGTAGTGACCCACTAGAGCCAGGACAAATCTGGAGTATTAGTGAGGGTGGACATAATGTTGATGATAGTGAAGGTCTATATAAAATTGAAGTGAATGAAGGGCCCGGTACAGGCATTAAAATATTAAATAAGCCTGTCCCGCAAGCTTTTCAAGAATCAGTTCGCTATGCGCAACAAAATCTATACTCACAAGCAATGCAGTTAGTCGGTGATAGAGACCCGAGAGGCCATGAGTTTTCTATACAATTAAGATCATTCGATGCATCTAAGAAAGGAGCAAAGCTTGGAGTTCCCGTACTTATTGCAATGTGTAGCGCCTTGCTTAAAAAATCAGTAAGAGGCGGTTTAATTGTTATAGGTGAGGTTAATTTAGGTGGCTCAATAGAGCCTATTTACAATGCAATTAATATTGTAGAGCTATCTGTAGAAAAGGGTGCTCAAGTTGTATTAATGCCAGTAAGTTGCCGTAGACAGTTGTTTGACCTTTCAGATGATATGGCTACTAAAGTTGATGTACAGTTTTACTCTGATACTAGAGATGTCTTGTTGAAAGCTTTGGTTGAATAAATAGACCATTACATAATACTTTGGGGTTGAAGAGCAAAATAAAGCGAATGCATCACATATTATTTCGTAAACTGTAGAAGCTGGGGTTAGTGATAAGGGTTATATGCCGATTTGAGTATAGGTTTTATTGATGGTTTGTTGATCAAACTATGATTAAGGCTGGATATGGTGTAACTTCTCATTATCCACCTGCACGTTACTTTTCAGTGACTTACATAGATGAAAAAGTGCCAAATTTAATTTTTAAGCCTTTTGAAATTATAATATCAATAACTTAAATCTACTTTGTTCAAAATAAATTATTTTTACCAGTTTTTATGGCCGGTAA
>DAOUSV010000099.1 GCA_030627065.1 Piscirickettsiaceae bacterium
AAAAGAAATATCTGAAGATGCAGAACGAGATGCAGAAGACACTGTGCAAAAATTGACTGATGCCGTGATCAAGCAAATTGAAACTGTTTTAGCCGATAAAGAATCTGATTTGATGGAAGTATAAGAATAAATATACCGCCATCAATGACTGAGGAAAATAGCCCACTTCCACAACATATTGCCATCATTATGGATGGTAATGGTCGCTGGGCAAAAAAACGAAAACAGCCGCGATTTATGGGGCACCGAGCTGGTGTTAAAGCGGTTGAAAATATTGTTAAACATTGTGTTAAGTTAAATATATCAACACTTAGCTTATTTGCATTTAGCAGTGAAAATTGGAAGCGACCAAGCAAAGAAGTCAGCTTATTAATGGAGCTTTTTGCTCTATCGTTAAAGCAGCAAGCTAAACGCCTTCATAAGAACAATATACGCCTATGTATTATTGGCGATCTCAGCAAGTTTTCAGCAAGTTTACAAAAACAAATCAGCCAAGCTGAGCAGTTAACCGCTGAAAATACAGGTTTAGTTATCAATATAGCGGCTAACTATGGTGGTCGATGGGATGTTACTCAATCTGTTCAACAGTTGGCTGAAAAAGTGAAATCAGGTGAGCTTGCACCAGAAGATATAACCGAAGAACATATTTCAGCCGGATTAGCGACGGCATCACTGACTGAGCCGGATCTGTTTATTCGTACCGGCGGTGAACAACGCGTTAGTAACTTCTTATTATGGCAACTAGCCTATACCGAGTTTTATTTTACAGATACTTTGTGGCCAGACTTTGTTGATAGTGAGTTAGATAAGGCTATCGATTCATTTTGCCAGCGTGAACGTCGATTCGGTAAGACATCAGAACAAATTCAGGATGAAACCCATGCTTAAACAGCGATTAATAACTGCGGCGATATTAATTCCGCTGGTTGTGATGAGTATTTTGTATTTACCTACAATGATTATGCAGTGGCTATTGGCGGCTGTTGTTGTGTTGGCGGGTATTGAGTGGTTTTCAATCATTTCATATAAGAAAAAGTCTGAACTGCTTTTTTCTATGACAGTGTTAGCCTTTATTACTGTTATTTTTGGACTGTTTTTGCAATCAATATTAAGTTTTGTAACGCTTATCATATGGGTGCTTATATCACTTATTATTATTCAATATGCACACCGATCATTGCCTGCTCGTTTGCAGAGATTACTCTTACAGCGTCTGAGTGGCTTGATTATAGCCAGTATTGTGTTGGCCTTATTTTTATTGATGAGTGTGCACTTGCACAAATCAAGCGACTTAGGCCCTCAACAATTACTATATGTGATGGTGTTAGTGTGGCTTGCTGATACGGGCGGTTATTTCGCTGGTAAAAAATGGGGGCGCACATCACTAGCAAAAGCAATTAGCCCTAATAAAACATGGGAAGGTGTTGCTGGTGCATTGGTGCTGGGTCTTGTCTGGGCTGGCATTGCGTACTCTTTAGGATTGGCTGGTGAAATAACACTGTTATCTTGGTCGATTTTATCTGTAGTCAGTTTGTTAGTTTCTATTGTTGGTGATTTGTTTGAGAGTTTATTTAAACGCTGTCACCAAGTAAAAGACAGTGGTAACTTATTACCAGGTCATGGCGGCATGCTTGATCGTATTGATAGTTTAATTGCTGCTGTACCTGTATTTGCCGCCGGTGTGTATTTTTTAGGAGCATAATTAATGCAGTCGGTAACAATCTTAGGTTCAACAGGCTCAATCGGTGTTAGTACGCTTAATGTGTTGGCTCAACATCCGGATAAGTATCGAGTCTATGCCTTGACGGCTAATCGTTCTGTCGATGTCTTATTTGAGCAATGTCAGCAATTCGAACCAGAAGTTGCTGTTATTTTAGATGAGAATGCTGCACGCGACTTATCACAACGACTTAAAACTATAGGCTCAAAAACACAAGTTGTATCTGGTGAACAATCATTAGTTGATGTTGCTGAAAGTGACAGTACCGATTATGTGATGGCAGCGATTGTTGGTGCAGCAGGTTTATTACCAACATTAGCCGCAGCACGAGCAGGCAAGCATATCTTATTGGCCAATAAAGAAGCCTTAGTCATGAGTGGTGGCTTGTTTATGCGTGAAGTTGAGGCTAATGGGGCGACGCTATTACCGGTAGACAGTGAACATAATGCAATTTGGCAATGTTTACCTGTTGGTAAAAATCAACAGTATCATTATGATGGTAAAGGCGTACGTCGCATTATATTAACCGCGTCAGGCGGCCCTTTTCGTGATTATGATTTGGCAGATCTTGAACATGTCACACCCGAGCAAGCCGTAGCTCATCCAAACTGGTCAATGGGGCAAAAAATATCGGTTGATTCTGCCACGATGATGAATAAAGGCCTTGAAGTTATTGAGGCGCATTGGCTGTTTGGTATGTCTCTAGAGCAAATTGATGTGGTATTACACAAGCAAAGCATTATTCATTCAATGGTTGATTATGTGGATGGCTCGGTATTGGCTCAAATGGGCAATCCCGATATGAGAACACCGATTGCTAATGCTTTAGCATGGCCAGAACGCATTGATTCAGGGGTTGCACCTTTAGATTTAGTTGCTATTGGTCGCTTAGATTTCTCTGTTGCTACACACACACACTTTCCCTGTTTAAGGTTGGCATATCAAGCATTAAAGGCTGGTGGTACAAGTACGGCGATTTTAAATGCCGCTAATGAAATTGCTGTGGAAGCTTTTTTACAGAAACAAATTAAGTTTACTCAGATCCCTCAGATTATTGACCAAGTATTGACTGATTTACCTGCAAATAACGGTGATACCTTAGAGCAAATATTAGCTGATGATAAACAGGCTCGCAGTGCGGCAATAACACTTATTAAATAAGATGCAGTCTTTCCTTTACCTATTAGTCACATTAGCAATACTGATCACGGTACATGAATTCGGTCACTTTTGGGTGGCACGTCGTTGCGGTGTTAAAGTGCTTAAGTTTTCCATTGGTTTTGGTAAGCCTTTATGGAAGCGGCGAGGGAAGGATGGTACTGAATATATCCTTGCTGCTATTCCCCTGGGCGGTTATGTCAAAATGCTGGATGAGCGGGAAGGTGATGTTGAACCACAAGATTTAGACAAAGCATTCAATCGAAAATCATTAGGTGCACGAGTCGCTATTGTTGCTGCTGGCCCTATTGCCAACCTCATCTTTGCCGTTATAGCTTATTGGTTTATCTTTGTTATCGGCGTTGCAGGCATTCGTCCTATTATTGGTGATGTTGCCCCCAATTCAAACGCGGAGATTGCCCAGTTAGTAGCAGGAAATGAAATTAAAGCTGTTAATGGTATTGATACACCTACTTGGCTTAGTGTGCATAAACTATTATTAAAATCAGCAGAAAGTGGTGGTGCAGTTGATTTAACCATTGATCTTGGTGGCATAGAAATTCAACGACAGTTAGAAATACCTAAACAAGATAATGCTTTATCTCCACCTACACCACTTTTTCAAACAATTGGCTTAATACCTCATCGTGTTGAATTAAAGCCCGTACTCGCTTTTGTGGCAAAAGACAGTGCGGCTGAACGAGCAGGATTGAAAGCTGGAGATTTACTCGTATCCGCAGAAGGCAAGACTCTAAGCATTTGGTCTGCTTGGGTAGCATTAATTCAGGCTAACCCAGATAAAGAAATACAAATTAAAATTAATCGACTAGGCTCATTGTTCGATTTACGATTAACACCGAGTAAATCAGCTAATAATACTGGGATTATTGGTGTGAGAGTGGATAGCAGTAAAACAACTATTCCTGAAGAATTACAAGCAGAATTACGCTATGGTCCAATCGATGCATTAGGCAAAGCAGTCCAAGAAACGTGGTCATTTTCATTAGCAACACTAAAAAATCTAGCGGGAATGCTCAGCGGAACTGTATCAAGTAAAAATTTAGGTGGTCCAATTACTATCGCTAAATTTGCAAGTGCTTCTGCAGATAGTGGATTCATTGCATTTATCAGTTTCTTGGCGATGATCAGTGTTAGCTTAGCCGTATTGAACTTTTTGCCGATTCCAATACTAGATGGTGGTCATCTGGCCTTATATTTCATTGAATGGCTACGAGGAAAACCTGTATCAGAACAAACTCAACTACAAGGTCAAAAAGTGGGGCTTATTCTTCTTTTAATGTTGATGTTTTTAGCATTTTTCAATGACTTATCAAGAGTGTTTGGATAATAGGCTAATTACAGGTAAACTAACTCATTCGACTGAAAATAATCGTGGAAAATAATGAATAAATTTCTTACTGCTCTTGTGTTACTTGTTCTCTCAGGCCTCGCCTTGGCAGAGAGCTTCACTATTAAAGATATTCGTGTTGAAGGCTTACAGCGTATTTCAGCTGGAACGGTCTTTAACTTCCTGCCTGTGAAAGTGGGTGATGAAATGAATGCCAAAGATGCAAAAAGCATTATTCGTGCATTATTCAAATCTAAATACTTTAATGATGTTGAAGTTGAACAGGAAGATGGTGTTTTAATCATTAAAGTAAGTGAAAGACCCGCTGTTTCAAGTATTGAGTTGGTGGGAAATAAGGATATGAATACTCAAGAATTATTAAAATCACTAGGTCAAATCGGCTTTGCCGAAGGACAGGTTTATGAAAAAGCTGTACTTGAACGTGTTGAACTTGAATTGCAACGCCAATACTTTAGTCGTGGTAAATATGGTGTAACAATTGAATCGGAAGTAACACCATTATCTCGTAATCGAGTTGCTATTCGGATCACAATGGCAGAAGGTGTTGCCGCAACGATTGGTAGTATTAATATCGTTGGTAATACTCATTTTGATGAAGATGAGTTACGCGAGGATTTTACATCGTCTACAGGTGGAATATTATCGGCATTTACGCATGATAATCAGTATTCACGCCAAAAGTTATCAGCAGATTTAGAAACATTACGCTCGTTCTACTTGGATCGTGGTTTTGTTGATTTTGCAGTTGAATCAACTCAAGTATCAATCACTGATGATAAAAAACAGATGTTCATTACCATTAATATTTCGGAAGGTGAACGTTATCAAGTTAAAGAGGTACGTCTTGCTGGTAATTTAATTGTGCCAGAAGAAGAGTTATTTGGATTAGTGACTATCAGAAAAGACGCGGTTTTTTCACGAAAATCGGTGACACAAAGTAGTGAGTTATTAACTAACCGTTTAGGTAACGATGGCTATGCTTTTGCTAATGTTAACGCCGTACCAGAAATTGATCGTGAAAATAAACAGGTAACACTGACATTTTTTGTTGATCCAGGTCGCCGCGCTTATGTAAGACGAATTAATATTTCAGGTAATAGTAAAACACGTGATGAAGTATTACGACGTGAAATGCGACAACAAGAATCAGCATGGATTTCAACGAATAAGGTTGAGCAATCAAGAGCACGAATTAGGCGTTTAGGTTATTTTGAAGATGTTAATGTCGAGACTGTACCTGTGCCAGGAACAGCTGACCAGGTCGACTTGGACTTTAATGTTATTGAACAAGCTTCAGGCAGCTTGTCGGCTGGTATTGGTTTTTCTCAGTCTGATGGTTTGATTTTTAATGCCAATATTACCCAGAAAAACTTTTTAGGTAGTGGCAAGCATATTAACTTTGGTTTTAATAATAGTAGTGCCAATACCGTTTATAGTTTTGGTTATACTAATCCATTTGCGACCGTCGATGGGATTAGCCAAGGCTTTAATGCTTATTATCGACAAACAGATGCCGATGAAGCCAATATCGCTAATTATAGTACAGATGTTTGGGGGGGGGATATCAGTTTTGGTATTCCAATTTCAGAAAATAATCGTATTCGATTAGCCTTAGGTTATGAAAATACAGAAGTTACCTTAGGTGCTGATCCTATAACAAGTTTTGCAGAGTTTGTAGCTGAAGAAGGTGGACAGTATGACACTTGGACTTTATCATTAAGCTGGTCTAGTGATAGTCGTGATAGTGCCATTTTACCAACTCGGGGAATGTCACAAAGTCTTTCGGCAGAAGTGGCTGTTCCAGGTGTTCATTACAGTATTATAAAGTGCGTTATAAAAATAATTGGTATCATC
>DAOUSV010000058.1 GCA_030627065.1 Piscirickettsiaceae bacterium
AGAGCCAAAGAAATACCAAAAGTTAAAGTTTTTTGGTGCGTAATATTTGGAAAGATGTTCTTCCCACATTTTGGTAGCAGGGAAACGTGCGTCTACCCAGCCCATTAAACTAGCAAACATTATGCGGCTCCTTGTGCATCTTCACCGATGACAATACGATTGTCACCTTGGAAATAATAGGGAGGAACAATGAGGTTAGTCGGTGCGGGAACGCCAGTATATACACGACCAGCTAGATCGAATTTTGAACCATGACATGGGCCGAAGAAACCACCTTTCCAGTCAGAGCCTAAATCTTCAGGTGCTAATTCCGGACGGTAAGTTGGTGAACAGCCCAGATGAGTACATATTCCGACTAAAACCATAAGATCTTCACGAATAGATCGTGCGTCATTCTTACAATATTCAGGTTGTTGCTCTAGTACCGCACTAGTAGGATCACGCAAAACGTCGAGATTGCTTGTCATGTTTTGTAAAACTTCAGGTGAACGGCGATAAACCCAGACAGGTTTTCCACGCCATTCAATAGTCATTAACTGACCAACTTGAAGTTTACTGATATCGACATTAACAGGTGCGCCAGCTGCTTGGGCTTTGGCACTTGGGAGCATGGATGAGACGAATGGTACTGCAACAGCTGCAGCGCCTGCACCACCGACGACAACACTAGCCGCAGTAGTTAAAAATCGTCGCTTACTGTTATCAACAGTGCTAGACATTGGATGGAATCCTCACAGCAAAAAAGTAAAGAGTTAGGCATTCAATCTGAACATACATTAATCGTACGATAGATTACCCGTAATCTTAAGCATTTTACCACAGTCACTGACTCTTGGATCAAAAAAGCCCGCTAAAAAAGCGGGCTTTAATTTGAGATGTAAGCAGTACTAATTATTTCATTGCTTTCATTGCTTTCTTGTAAAGGCGTTTAGCAGGACCTTTTGGTTTTTTCGCTTTAATATCATCTAGGTTGGTTGGAGTACCTACGATGATAACGCCGCCCATAGCCATTCCCCAATGAGGCGTACATTTATAGATGTATGCACCTTCAACTGTTAATGGTGGTGTTGTAAAGCTTTCGCCCATATTTGAACCCCAGCCTTCAGCACCTGCTGGAAGATATTCAGTGATTGTTTCTGTAATGTGGGTATTCATGTTTTCCCAAGAAACAGTGTCACCTGGAGCAATTTTAATAACGATAGGAGAAAACTGGGCACCTTTAGTTGTGATGACGTGATTTTCAGCCATAACCGCTGATGATAAAAGAACTGATGCACCTAACAATGCAGTAATAAGTGATTTAACGTATTTCATTAATGATTCCTCTCGAATTTAAGTTATTTGCCTTAGTGACGGTTGTAGCTTCTCATAGTAAAGCTGAACCGAAACTGAACAGATGTGTATGTATCTCTGTACATTTATGAATAGGGCCATGCCCGTGTTCGGGGCGTATAGTACCCTGACGGTGGGGAAAAAGTCCAAAAAAACTGTTTGAAAAAGTACTGATTCTACTTGAAAATAGTTGCTTTCAAGATTTGTTTCGCACCTTTTAGTGTGAAAGTAGTGTGAGCTTTGGTGCCATCATTTAATACATAATCAAAACGAATTTGATTGCCTTGGGATAGAGCCTCAACCGTTCCTAAATGGGGGCGAGAGGCACCTTGAAAAATAGGGCATATCACACGTTCGGGTAAGCGTTCGGCAACAATATGGTTAACACTAAAATCTTTATCTGTTGATATAGTTTCTGAATCCGTGACGACAACGGCATTAATCCCTTCATCAGCAGGGACAATCATGGCGACAAAGCCGCGAATCATTTGCACGGGCTTTTGGTCATCTATTTGAAAGCGAGGCAGTTGATTTTGTGAAAACTCATCAAAACTTGAATCAGACAAACTAAAGTCCATCCAAATAATGCCTTTGCTTGTTTTGAATATAGCCAATTCAAGCCCATCTTTATTTCTCACCATGGCTGACTGATTTTGGGTGCCAGATGCGGAATGAGTAAAGGTTTCAACCTGCCAGTCTGCAAAAACAGGGAAGGAGATAAGACTTATAAGTAAGGATAGTAGGACGCTTCTCATTAATAATTACCTTCAGATTGTTGTAATGCCCACATAGCTGAATAATGCCCGTGCTTTTTTAATAATTCACTGTGAGTCCCACGTTCGATAATTATACCGTGATCCAGTACTAGGATAGTATCAGCATTAATGATGGTTGATAAGCGATGAGCGATTACCAAGGTTGTTTTATTGACACTCAGGTTTTGTAGTTCAAAATTAATGGCTTTTTCAGCATGACTATCTAATGCCGAGGTGGCTTCATCAAAAATAAGGACTTGCGGATCTTTTAATAGGGTGCGAGCAATTGCAACGCGTTGTTTCTCGCCGCCAGATAGCTTCAATCCTCGTTCGCCAACAAGAGTGTCATAGCCATCAGGCAGGCTTTGGATGAAGTCATGAATATGCGCTTGTTGTGCTGCTTCGATAACCGCTTGTTTATTTGCTAATGGATTGCCATATGAAATATTGTGATAAATCGTATTATTAAAGAGCACCGTATCTTGCGGCACGACACCAATAGATTGTCTTAAACTGTGCTGTTGAACCTTGCTAATATCTTGACCATCAATAGTAATTGAACCGCTCTGTAAATCATAAAATCGAAATAATAAGCGAACAAGCGTTGATTTGCCCGAACCACTAGCACCCACAATAGCTACTTTGTTACCTGCGGCAATGGTGAAATCAATATCATGCAAAATAGGACGATTAGAGTCATAGTGGAAATTGACATGGTTAAAGCGAATTTCAGCATGTTCTATCTGTAATATAGCTGCATCTTTTTTATCGGCTGTTTCTTGAGGCTGTTCTAATAAATTGAACATACGCTCCATGTCGGCAAGTGAGTGACGTATTTCACGATACACAAAGCCAAGAAAACCAAGTGGTAAATAAAGCTGTAATAAAAAGGCGTTAATTAATACAAAATCACCGATCGATAATTCATCATCAATAATGCCTTGCCCGGCAAGCAACATCAGAGCGGTTAATCCTGTAGCGATAATGGCGCCCTGGCCCATATTGAGTAAGGATAATGATGTTTGGTTCTTAATGGCGGACTTTTCCCACAATGCTAGGGTGTCGTCATAGCGTTGTAGTTCATAGTCTTCATTATTAAAATATTTAACAGTTTCATAATTGAGCAAACTATCAACTGCTTGGTTATTGGCTTTTGAGTCCATGTCATTCATTACGCGGCGGAAACGCATACGCCATTCCGTGACGACTAAGGTATAAGCTATATATAGAAGTATCGTCGAGGCGGTAATAATGGCAAAAATACTATCATATTGGGTGAGAAGAATAATGCTAACCAGTGCAATTTCAACCAATGTTGGCAGAATATTGAAGATCATAAAATTCATTAAAAAGCTGATACCGCGTGTGCCCCGTTCAATATCACGAGAAATTCCACCTGTTTGTCGTTGCAGATGAAAGCGTAGCGATAGTTTGTGAAGGTGTTGAAAAATATTACCGGCAATTTTGCGAACAGAGTTGAATATAACTTTGGCAAATAAGGCGTCGCGGAATTCGCTAAAAAGACTGCTAGTCAGACGTAAAAGACCGTAAGAAAGTAGCATCGCTATGGGTAAATATATTATATCTTGCTGTTGTGGATCGAGAGCATCAACAGCACCTTTTAGCGCAAATGGAATACCAACATTAGCAAATTTAGCTAGGATTAATAAGCCGAAAGCAAATGCGATGCGTCCTTTAAATACCCACAAATAGGGGAGGAGGCTACGAATTGCTTTCCAGTCATGATGATCTTTCATAGCAGAAGTTTAGCTGATTATTAGCCGAGTAGGAAAAGACAAAAGCTGAAAGGTACTTTTTTGGGTATAATTACGCGGTTATATTATATTAAAAGCTATATAACCAATAAGAAGTTATAAGCTTTCAAAAAAGACTGAGAGAAAATAGTAATGCCCTTATATGAATACCGATGCGAAGCGTGCGAACATGAGTTTGAAGCATTGCAAAAAATGAGTGACGAACCACTAGTACATTGTCCTGCTTGTGATGAGGCTACATTACGAAAGCTGGTGTCTGCTGTTGGCTTTCGTTTAAAAGGCGATGGCTGGTATGAAACTGACTTCAAAAGTGGCAATAAACGTAATATTGCGGATAGTGACAGCAGCTCATCTGAAAAAAAGCCTAAAGCCACTTCTAGCTCAAACAGCAGTCATTAAAGAGCGAGTATGATGAAGAAATATTTAATTGCAGGCTTGTTGGTGTGGATGCCATTGGGAATTACATTCCTTGTGGTGCGTGCAATTGTGGACTTTTTAGACCGAACGTTATTATTACTGCCGTCAGCTTATCAGCCTGACAACCTACTTGGCTTTCATATTCCAGGCTTGGGCGTATTATTAGCCGTCATATTAGTTGTTGTTACAGGTATTATCGTTGCCAACTTTTTGGGTAAACGAATCGTTATTGCTTGGGAGTCGCTACTGGCAAAAATTCCTTTAGTACGTACTTTATATGCGGGAATTAAGCAGGTAATGGAAGCTGTTTTAGCGACAGATGGTAAGTCATTTAGTAAAGTATTGCTGATTGAATATCCGCGTAAAGGGGTATGGAGTTTAGCGTTTATGACCTCGGATGAATTGGGCGAGGTTCAGGACAAAACAGGCTCAAAAGTGATCAGTGTTTTTATTCCGACAACACCGAATCCAACATCGGGTTTTGTTTTAATGGTGCCAGAAAAAGATGTGATCGAGCTTGAAATGTCAGTAGAAGATGGCTTGAAAATGATTATCTCAATGGGGGTTGTTGTGCCGCCTTGGGGAAAAGATAAACTACTTGTAGAGAATAACAAACAGTAAATAAACAGAGTGTTTCATTTGAAACGTGACTTAAATTTTAGAAAAGTGGAAACAAATTATGCGTAGTCATTATTGCGGTGATGTTAACGAAACATTAGATGGACAAACAGTAACAGTAGCGGGCTGGATGCACCGCCGCCGCGATCATGGTGGGGTAATCTTCATTGACCTGCGTGATCGTGAAGGTTTAGTACAAATTGTTTGTAATCCTGAAGATGCAGAAAGTTTTGCAGTTGCAGAAAAAGTACGTAGTGAATATGTTTTAGAGATTGAAGGCAAGGTTCGTCTTCGTCCAAACGGCAGTGATAATGCAGACTTAAAAAGCGGCAAGATTGAAATTGTTGCTAGTCGTGTGACCATTTTAAACAGTGCTGAAACACCGCCCTTCCCATTAACTGGGCAAGAAGATGTTAGTGAAGATGTTCGCCTTCGTCATCGTTATATTGATTTACGTCGTCCAGAAATGCAGCAAAAACTACGTTTCCGCTCAAAAATTACTAGCCAATTACGTCGTTTTCTTGATGATAATGGTTTCTTAGATATTGAAACACCAATTTTAACGAAAGCGACACCAGAAGGCGCGCGTGATTATTTAGTGCCAAGCCGTACTCATCAAGGTGATTTTTTTGCTTTACCTCAATCACCACAACTGTTTAAGCAGTTGTTGATGGTCGCTGGTATGGATCGTTATTATCAGATCGTACGTTGTTTCCGTGATGAAGATTTACGTGCTGATCGCCAGCCAGAATTTACTCAAGTCGATGTCGAAACATCGTTTATGGAAGAAGAAGACTTGATGAATATGATGGAAGAAATGATTCGCAGCTTATTTGCGAATGTTTTAGAGCAGCCATTACCAAATCCATTCCCACGTATGACGTATGCTGAAGCAATGGCGCGTTATGGTAGTGATAAACCTGATTTACGTATTGACCTAGAGTTGATTGAAATTAGCGACCTTATGAAAGGCGTTGATTTCAAAGTGTTCTCTGGTCCTGCTAATGATGAAAAAGGCCGTATTGTTGCCTTACGTGTGCCAAAAGGTGCAAGTTTAAGCCGTAAACAAATTGATGATTACACCAAATATGTCAGTATTTATGGTGCGAAAGGCTTAGCGTATATTAAGGTGAATGATATTGATGCTGGCCGTGAAGGTTTGCAATCGCCAATTTTGAAATTCTTACCTGATGATGTTGTTGATGCGATTATGTCGCGCACAGAAGTAGAAACAGGTGATTTAATCTTCTTTGGCGCTGATAAAGCCAATATTGTGAATGAAGCCATTGGTGCATTACGCGTTAAAGTGGGTCATGATTTAGATTTAGTGAAACATGGCTGGCAGCCGCTTTGGGTTGTTGCTTTCCCAATGTTTGAATGGGATGAAAAGTCTGATCGTTGGACTGCATTACATCACCCATTCACTGCGCCACGGGAATCTGATGTGGACTTATTAGAAACTGATCCAGGTAAATGTCTATCTCGTGCTTACGATATGGTATTAAACGGCACCGAGTTAGGTGGTGGTTCAATGCGTATTCATAAAGCCGATATTCAAAGTAAAGTATTTGAATTATTAGGCATATCTAAAGAAGAAGCCAATGATAAGTTTGGTTTCCTCTTAGAAGCATTAAGATTCGGTTGTCCGCCACATGGTGGTCTAGCGTTTGGTTTAGATCGCTTAGCAATGTTGATGACAGGTTCAGCCTCTATTCGTGATGTGATGGCATTCCCTAAAACACAATCAGCAAGCTGTTTATTAACCAGTGCACCAAGTAATGTCAGCGAGGCGCAATTAAAAGAACTTAATATTCGATTGCGTAAAGCTGCTGTAATTGCTGACACTACATCTGCAGAATAAAAAGGAATAAGAAGCATGGCTGAGCAAATAATAGACGATTCTAAATCGCATAAGTATTACGTTGTTCACCATGCTGATTTACCGATAAGTTGTCCAACGCCTGACGATGAACAATGGAGCTCTCATCCTAAAGTTTATTTAAGTTTAGAAGCCAACATTAGAAAATCCTGCCCTTATTGTGGCAAAGTTTATATGCTGGTGGATGAGTGATTTGTTAGCAACTGTTCATGTTGCTGTTGCCGTGATTGTTGATACGGCAAAGCAAGACGTATTAATATCACTACGACAAGCACATCAACATCAGGGTGACTTATGGGAGTTTCCAGGTGGCAAAGTTGATGATAATGAAACCGTATTTAATGCCTTAGTTCGAGAAATTGATGAAGAACTAGGCCTTACTATTATTGAAGCAAAGCCATTAATAGAAATATCACATAATTACAGTGATAAGTCTGTTCTGCTTGATGTATGGCTAGTGACTGACTTTAAGGGTGTTGCACAAGGACGAGAAGGCCAGCGAGTGTTATGGCATGCTATTTCTGATTTAGATAAGAATGACTTTCCTGCGGCAAATGTCGCCATTATCGAAGTATTACAATCAAGAGCGAAAATACAATGAGTCTAGCTGAAACAGTTCCACACAAATTACAGGCCAGTATTGATAGTATTATTGATAATGTTACCCCGAGTCCGTGGCTGACAGAGGCAGAAAAATCAGACTATATTGTAAAGATAAAGGCATTATTGAAGCAAAAAAATGCCGTTGTTATTGCCCATTATTATGTTGATGATGAACTGCAATCTTTAGCCGAAGATACCGGTGGCTATGTTTCTGATTCACTCGATATGGCAAACTTTGGGGCACAACATAGTGCAAGTACGCTGGTTATTTGTGGTGTACGTTTTATGGGTGAAACATCAAAGATATTAAGCCCTGAAAAGACAATCATTATGCCGACATTAGATGCAGAGTGTTCGCTTGATTTAGGTTGTCCAATTGAAGAGTTTAGTGCCTTTTGTGACCAGTATCCTGATCGTGAAGTAGTGGTCTATGCCAATACCAGTGTTGAAGTTAAAGCGCGTGCGGACTGGATTGTCACCTCAAGTAATGCCATTCAAATTGTTAATCATTTAATGGCTGAAGGTAAGAAGATTGTTTGGGGCCCCGACCGCCATTTAGGTCAATACATTAAGAATAAAACCAATGCCGATATGATTATGTGGCAAGGTAACTGTGTGGTTCATGATGAATTTAAGCTTTATGAATTAGAGCAGTTAATGGATAAATACCCGGATGCCGAAGTCTTGGTGCATCCTGAGTCGCCTCAGTCAGTCATTGCAAAAGCAGACTTTGTAGGTTCGACCAAGCAGATCATTGCGGCAGGAAAAGAATCAAAAGCAGATACATTAATTATCGCTACAGATCATGGTTTGTTTTATAAAATGAGCCAAGCAGTTCCGGATAAACGACTTATTCCTGCACCAACTGGTGGTAAAGGTGCGACCTGTAAGAGCTGTGCCCACTGTCCGTGGATGGCGATGAATACCTTGGTGAATTTGTATGAGGCGTTACGAGA
>DAOUSV010000173.1 GCA_030627065.1 Piscirickettsiaceae bacterium
TAGATCGATAACCGGCGAAAAAGATTGGTAGGGATGGTGTAATAAAATATCTTGTTTACGAATCAAGTCAAAGAGATCACTGTCAGAAGAAAGCCCTGATTGTCTACCCTGAGTGAAGGGTTTGAATTTTAAGTTTGGGCGTTCAACTAAAGAATGAATTTCTTGTAGGCGACTCACATTGACCGGGCCATTCACTAAGTAAACATTATCTTTGTGCATGCCACATTGTTTACGTAAGAAATCAACCATTTCCTCAGGGCAGTTATGAGCAATCTCTAAGCGAACTTCATCACCATAATTACGGTGTGTTAATTCATCTGCAATTGCTTCTAGTAAATCACTTGTTTCTTCAGTATCAATGGCTAAGTCACTATTACGCGTGACACGGAATTGGTAACAGCCTTTTACTTTCATGCCATAGAAAAGATCGTCAGCAAAGGCATGGATGACCGATGATAAGAATACAAATTTATATTCGCCTTTCTGGCGAAATGCTTCTGGCAATTCAATAATACGAGGTAGGGCGCGAGGTGCCTGTAAAATTGCCGAGCTACGGTTACGGCCAAAGGCATCTTTACCAACAAGCGAAACAATAAAGTTCAAACTTTTATTCAGTAAACGAGGGAAGGGATGAGCGGAATCCAATCCCATAGGACTCAATACAGGAGCCACTTCTTCAACAAAGTAGTTTTGTAGCCACTCACGCTGTTCATTTGTCCAACTGGCACGAGGTAAGGTTTCGATAGATTCTGCGGCTAAAGCGGGAAGTAATACGTCATTAAGTACACGATATTGTTCATCAACCAACTCATGAGCACGTGTTGAAATAAGTTTTAATACTTCATTGGCGGTGATGTTATCTGCTTCGAGATACGGATCGCCAATTTCAATTTGTTGGATAAGACCTGCTACTCGAACCTCAAAAAACTCATCCAGATTAGTACTGGAAATACACAAGTAGTTTAATCGTTCAAGCAAGGGCACATCAGGATCTAAGGCTTGTTGCAACACGCGCCAGTTAAATTCCAAAAGGCTTAATTCACGATTAAGATAAAGTTCAGGGTTATTTAAATCTAATTCTTCCATAACCTTTATTATATAGCGTGGATGTTACATATGTAAGACAGTTTTGATGTTTTATTGATAAGTGTAAATTAATATGTAAAAACAGAAGCTTACCAGCGATATTTATCAAAGTTTTCAGGGTTTGCCCAAAATCGACTATTTAACCAATCCCGTTTAGGGCGGTAAGACTCTATCGCATAGCCAAATAATTGGTAATGTTGATGGCTCTCAAAGAGACTCATGCCAAGCGACAAATAATCAGCTAATTGCCAAGATTGTTCACTGGCCTTTAATGTATCGACAATAAGAATAAGTTGTTGTGCATGGCGGTTGCGTACCATTGCTAGCCATTCTATCGCTTGTGGTTTAGTCATTGATTCGATAACACCACTAATAATTGCTAGGTTTATCGGTTCAAGATTTGATAGTTGTTCGACACTAAAAGGTGTCGTTAATAGCTGTGTTCTGGTATCTTGCTGATTTTCATATGAACGAATAGCAAGCTCACCCGCAATCAATATCGATTCCGGTTGATAGCTATGGAGCAAAGGCGAGAGTATTGTTGATAATTCTGAATAAGCAGTCATGACGGAACAGGATAAAACATCTATCGAGTTCTGGAAACATAAACGACTGAGTCAAATGAGCCATGATGAGTGGGAAAGCTTGTGTGATGGCTGTGGACGCTGTTGTTTACATAAATTGTCTGATGAAGATGATGGCCGAATTTATTACACCAGTGCTGCATGTTCTTTATTAGATATTCCAAGTTGTCGCTGTAAAGATTATGATAATCGTGACACATTAATGCCAGACTGTATTCAACTGAGCATTGATAATGCGCAATACTTTGATTGGTTACCTGAAAGTTGTGCTTATCGCTTATTAGCCGAGGGTGAGCCTTTACCAGAGTGGCATCCGCTCATCAGTGGTAATAAAGAGAGTGTCATCAAGGCAGGGATCTCTGTTCGTGACATTGCAAAAGCCGATTACGATCCTGACATGTTGATTAATGACATTATTTCTTTATCTGACGGTACGAAAGTAGACTCAGATGAGACCTGAAGACAGTCGAGATCTAACTGCTCGGCTTGAAAAGGCTGCTCTTTATTTATTAAAGCTAGATATATATCGTAAACCCGATGACTTGGCTCGTCGATTTAGTTTGCCCGTTCCAGTCGTACGTTATTGGTGGCGTAATGTTGAAGATCAAACTAAGCAGCCTGTGCCTAATCGAGAGCTAACTCCTAAACAAGCTAAAACAATTCGTAAAGCAAGCCAAACCTTGGATAATTGGGAAAAGGTTAAACGTTACCGTCCAGAATGTGGTGCTAAATTATCTAATGGTCGAAAATGTAAGCATAGCGTTGTTATTCGTCAACCAGAAGGCTGGGACCTAGGCGCTTTAGCAGATCGTTGTCGTATGCATGGTGGTGCATCTCGCCGTGTTCGTAAGAAAAAAGAAACAGAAGAAGATTAAATGACAGAAGATGTACCGGCTTTATTGATTGATATTCCTTATGTCACGCCTGCAACACACGAAGCTGAGCGCTTATTTCATGGCCGTGGCCATGCTTATAAAGGCTATGAGCATCTTTTGATAGATTGGCTATCTCCTGTTGCCTTAATTACTTTACATAAGCCTGTCGAGGCTGAGGATTTGCAACAGCTTGCTCTGCGTCTATACAACTCAATAACGGATTGCCAGTCGGTGCAAGTACAATATCGACACCTAAAACATACGCCATTTGAATTACTGCAAGGCGATGCGGTTGAACAAACGGTGATTGAAGAAAACGAACTGAAATACAAAATCACTTTAGGTCGCGCTCAAAATACAGGTCTTTTTCTCGATATGAAAAATGGTCGGCAATGGGTGCAAGAGCACGCTCGAAATGCCAACGTTTTAAACCTGTTTTCATATACCTGTGCTTTTTCTGTTGCCGCCATAGCCGGCGGAGCAAGGCAGGTGTTTAATATTGATATGAGCCGAACATCATTAAGCACGGGCCGAGATAATCATCGCTTAAATAATCAAGATACTGGTAAAGTGAAGTTTGATGCATTAGATATATTCAAATCATTCGGCCGAATTAAAAAGCATGGCCCTTATGACCTATTAATTTGTGATCCACCTTCATTTCAAAAGGGCAGTGTCGATATTCAACGTGATTATAAAAAGGTAATCAGACGAATTCCTGACTTCATGAAGCCCAATAGCTTACTCATGTTGTGCTTAAATTCACCAGAGTTAGATACTGACTTTTTAAAGAAAACAGTGGAAGATGAATGTGCAGAGTGTCAGTATATTACTGAAATTGAAGCACCAGCTATTTTTAGTGATGCTATGCAAGGCAAGGGATTGAAGGTGTTAATTTATCGCTTTGAAGGATAAATAAAGTTTCTTGGTGGGTGTTGAGGGGATCGAACCCCCGACCCTCGCCTTGTAAGGGCGATGCTCTCCCAGCTGAGCTAAACACCCCAAGAAAGAGCCGCA
>DAOUSV010000013.1 GCA_030627065.1 Piscirickettsiaceae bacterium
GCCATCTCTTTACGCCGAGATGGCTTCACCACTTTTTTTCAATGGCCTCTCGGGCAATCTCAGCTTTGAGTTTTTCTTCTGCATACATTCGTTTAAGGCGTCGGTTCTCGTCTTCGAGTTCTTTCATTTTTTTCATTAAAGACATATCCATACCACCATACTTTGAACGCCACTTATAAAAACTGGCTTGGCTCATGCTGTATTCACGGCAAAGCTCGGCAACGGATGTACCCGTTTCATTTTTCTTCAAAATGCTAATGATCTGACTGTCTGTGTGTCGTGTCTTTTTCATAGAAAACTACTGCTAATAGTGTATTAGAATTTTCTACTTTCAACTTGGTTTATTTTTCGGGGGGATTACAGGTTAATTATGTTTTCTAATATTTTAAAGAGGGGAATTAATCCTAAAAGAAGATAGATAAGTAAAATAGTATCTATTAAGTTCTTTTACTACTATATCCAGAGTATATTTTTAGTCATCTTGATTAAATTAATGTGAGAATAACATTAAAAATAAATTTAGTGGATATCATGACGAAAGCTTTCAAGTTTTGGGTGGTAGTTTTTTGCATCACCATAATCTAGAAATTTACGATAACGAAGGTGTGTGCCTATTAGCTTTCGGGCATGTTTGATTGGGCAAAAATATTGTTCTGTTCGAGCTAGAATTTCTCCAATATAAGCAATAAGACCATTTGCATAGCCACAATAAACACAATGAAATTTTTCGAAAATATTTAGGTAAGCGAGTTGGTGACGATCAATCACAATATAATCAGAGCGTTTTACTTTTTTGATCTTGTAGATTGGAAAGCACGTTAGGTGATAAAAACTCACAAATAAGTCAGTGATGACTAAGGGAATAATCATGCTGTAGATAATGGGAGCAGTAATTATATTGATGGGACGTAAGCCAAAAAACCATCGCCATGCACTTGTTTTTAATTTTTTGTGAGCTTGTTTGATACTGTGTTCAAACTCTACTTTTTTCCCTTTAAGTTGGAAAAGTAAGTTTTCTTCTTGCTGATGAAGTTCGCTTGTTAGTTCATTCTCTAACTGTTTTATTTTATCGATTAATAGATCAATACGAGCATTCATAAAGGGGTCTCCGCAGAATTTATTCTTGTTGCCAGTATTTTTGCATTTCTATAAATAAGAATGAGGCTGACCAAGTGATTAATACTAAGCCGGTTAATGATTCTAAGCCTGCTAGGAAGCGAATATGACCGGAGGGTTCAATATCACCGAAACCTAGGGTTGTGTAGTTAGTGAATGAGAAATAACTACAGTCGAGAAGGCTTTGGTTGAAGTTGCCAATAAGTGAGCCTAAGCCATCAATATTAATCATTAGATAATAGCCAAGTGCGAACAGCCAAATTTCAGCAATATGTGTTACTAAAATAACAAAAACACCAATAAGTACTTTATAGCGAGATGGGGTAGTCAGTGTTGGTAGCTTTTGAGAGAGTTTATATAGCACTTCATAATGAATGATGACGGAAGCCGTAATTAAGCTGATATTAATAAGAATGCTAGTGAATAAGGACATGATTAATGGGCTTGATGAACACGGTTTCTACCTGATACTTTGGCGGCATACACCGCCTGATCTGCAGCATTGATTAGTTGTTGTGTCGTTTTAATTGGTGAAGTGGCATTCATCGTTGTTAGCCCGATAGAAAGTGTAATTTTCAATGGTGCGGCAGTGCCAATATCAAAATGAGTTTGATTAATGGATGCTCGAATCCTTTCGGCAATATCATGGGCTGTTTCTGTATTCGTATTAGCGAGTAATATTACGAATTCTTCCCCACCATAACGAGCTAATACGTCGCTAGTACGCATAATGTCACTGAAAATATGGGCAGCTTGCTGTAATACAGCATCACCGGCTTGGTGACCATGGGAATCATTAACACGCTTGAAATGATCAAGATCAAGAAATAAGCATGATAAAGGGGCTCTATTACGTAATGAGAGGGTGACTTCTTCATCAACACGTTGATCAAAGAAACGGCGATTATTAATGCCAGTTAGGGGATCTATTAAGCCAATTTGTTTAATATTTTCTTGTAGACGCGCATTGTCAAGACAGGCCGATAGAACGGCTGCTAAATGCTGTAAAAACTGTGTTCCCATATCCACTTGAAATCGTTCATAGCTACGACTTCCTAAGTTTAAACAGCCAATCAATTTATTGTGACGAATTAACGGTAATATGGCTACAGACTTTAAGATGTGGCTATTAGGAAAGAGACGTTGGTGGCTGTGAGGTGCAAAGCTTGATAAGCGTGGTTTTCTACGTAGCGAAAAATACTGATTAATGACTTGTTCACTATCTGTGAATAATAACCGTCCTTGCCATGATTGTAGTTGTTCTTTACCTATTAAACGTTGAAATTCATATTCAGGATCAAGTAGTAATAATGTGACTTCAGATAGCTGAAAACGGTCACGATGTTGTTCTAAGATAATGCGTAATAAATCTAATAAATCGTCACTATTTAATAGGGTTAACTCATATTCTTGAAAATTTAATTGTTTACGTTCATTGTGTTTAGCCGTACGAAGAAAAGCATCAAGATTTGCTTGTAATTTTACCGCATTTTGTGGCATTTTTGAATCGAATGAATGCATGGGGTTAATAATGTCTTATTGTGCGGGCAATTGTCCATACTTCAATGTTATTAACACCTGCTTGTCGTATTATTTTCGCTGCTGAATTGGCTGTGTGTCCTGTTGTTAATACATCATCAATAAGTGCAATATGAGTTGGGAGCATTGTGTTGACCACCTTAAATGCGCGTTGAATATTTTTTGCTCGTTCTTTATAGGGTAGCGAGGTTTGGGGTTGTGAATCCTTGATGCGGATCACACTTTTAGAACAAACTGGAATAGACAGTTGTTTTGATAGCTGTTTGGCAAGTTCTAATGATTGATTATAACCACGCTCACGCAATCGCCGTGGATGCAAAGGAATCGGTATTAATAGTTGGGGCAAGGGGCGAGTTTTTAGCTTTGCTGCCATTTGAACAGCAAAGAATCGACTTAAGAATAGTTTGTCATTATATTTAAAATCAGCAATTAAACGATCTATAGGTGATTTATATTCAAATAAGCTAAAGCTAGAATTTTGTTGGGGGGGCTGATGTAAACAGCGACCACACAGCAGAGAGTGACTAAGAGGGGAGGCACAACGCGGGCACGATTTACCTAATTTAGGTAGTTCATTGATGCAATCAACACAGAGGCTATCATTCTCACCTATTTCACCGCAGAGTAGGCAATGTGTTGCCGTCAGATTACTGTATAATTGAGCCACATTTTGTCTAAGTGCTGGTAGAATATTTTCTATCATCAAGATGAATCCATTTATCTATTAACGAAAGAATATCATGTCTGAAAATCAAAGCAATACCGATCAAACTATTCGTCACGATTGGAAAATTGAAGAAATTGAAGCTCTTTATAATTTGCCATTTGCAGATTTAATGTACCGTGCACAAACATCACACCGTGAAAACTTTGATCCAAATACGGTTCAAGTGAGTACTTTATTAAGTATTAAAACAGGTGGTTGTGCAGAAGATTGCGGTTATTGTCCGCAAAGTGTGCATCATGAATCATCTGTAAAAGCCGAACCATTAATGCCTTTAGATCAAGTTATTGCAAATGCGACCGAAGCCAAAGAGTCTGGTGCTAGTCGTTTTTGTATGGGAGCGGCATGGCGTAATTTGAAAGATCGTGATCTTGAACGTGTTGCTGACATGGTGTCGGGCGTGAAAGATTTAGGCTTAGAAACCTGTGTAACGCTGGGTATGCTGGAAGAGCATCAAGCAAAACGTCTGAAAGATGCAGGTTTAGATTATTACAATCACAATCTAGATACTTCGCCAGAGTTTTATGGCGAAGTCATTAGCACACGTACTTATCAGGATCGATTAGATACGTTGAGTTATGTCCGTGATGCTGATATTAATGTCTGTAGCGGTGGTATTGTTGGCATGGGCGAAAATGATGTTGATCGTGCGGGTATGTTGATGGGCTTGGCTAATATGCCGAGTCATCCACAAAGTGTACCGATTAACTTATTGGTTAAAGTAGAAGGCACGCCACTAGCAGAAAATGATGATATTGATCCTTTGGAGTTTGTTAAAACGATTGCTGTTACTCGTTTAATGATGCCAAAATCGTATGTACGTTTATCAGCCGGACGTGAAAGCATGAGTGATGAATTGCAAGCAATGTGCTTTCTTGCCGGTGCGAATTCAATCTTTTATGGTGATAAATTATTGACTACGAACAACCCTGATACGCATCATGATTTGAAACTGTTTGAGCGTTTGGGTATTTCAACATCAGTTGCTAATCACTAAACAGATAACGTGAGCAGTTTACCTTGGACACAGAAGTTAGCCGATGATCTTACTGCGAGGCAAGCAGCGGGGCGTTATCGTCAGCAACGTGTTCGTGAGGGTGCGCAAGGGATAAATATTGTTATTGATGGTCAAAAGCGACTGTCATTTTGTAGTAATGATTATTTAGGGCTTGCTGTCCACCCTGATCTAAAAAAAGCCTTTATTGATACTGCTGAGAAAGAAGGGATTGGCAGTGGTGCTGCACATTTATTAACGGGGCATAGCAGAGTTCATCAAGCCTTAGAAGAAGCGTTAGCTGACTTCACAGGACAGCAGAAAGTCTTGTTGTTTTCATCGGGCTATCAAGCCAATATGGGGCTGATTGATGGCTTAATGGCGCGTGGCGATGTGTTGATCCAAGATAAACTCAATCATGCTTCTTTATTAGATGGTGGTCGATTATCAGCAGCTGATCAATTGCGTTATCGACATGCAGATATGACAGCGTTAACAACTCGTTTACAACAATCACAGTCGATAGAACGTCGCTTAATTGTCACTGATGGCGTATTTAGTATGGATGGCGATATTGCCCCATTAACTGAAATAATGGCCTTAGCAAAACAGAATAATACAGGTGTTATTGTTGATGATGCGCATGGGCTTGGCGTGTTGGGAGGGCAGGGTCGGGGAAGCATTCAACATTGTAATATAGTCAAACAAGATCAGCCGATTGTGATGGGTACATTTGGCAAAGCTTTTGGTACTGCGGGTGCATTTGTTGCCGCTGATGAAGTGGTGATTGATACACTAATCCAACAAGCACGGACATATGTTTATACGACTGCACAACCTGCGGCAATTGCTGCGGCAACATTAGCCAGCTTAAAGCTTGTGAAAAATGAAAGCTGGCGCCGTGAAAAGTTACAGGCATTAATCGCCCAGTTTAGAGCGGGTGCTCAAGCCTTAGGTTTGAATATTATGGACTCACAAACACCGATTCAGCCGATATTAATTGGTGATGTTCAACAAGCGATTAAAATAGGTAAGGCATTAGAGGAAAAAGGTATTTTAGTTGGGGTGATTCGCCCGCCAACAGTGCCAGAAGGTTCGGCTAGATTACGTATTACCTTGTCAGCCAATCATAGTGAACAGCATATCACCCAGCTTTTAGATGCATTGGAAGTAGCTTATGCATATTAAAGTTATAGGGCAAGGCCCCGATCTAGTTATGCTACATGGCTGGAGTATGAACAGTGCTGTTTGGCATGATTTAGCTGGCAACTTAGCTAAAAGTTATACCCTACACTTGGTTGATTTACCCGGACACGGTCAAAGTGACTGGCAAGAGGGGGCATTAGAACTGGCAACTATCGTTGAGAATTTGGCCCAACAGTTATCCGAAAAAGCAGTATATCTAGGCTGGTCTCTAGGCGGCTTGATTAGTCTGGCTTTTGCTGAGCGTTATCCACAGCGCGTGACCAAACTTATTTTATTAGCCGCTAGCCCGTGTTTTGTTAGAACTGGGCAGTGGGAGTGTGCGATGGAGGCTGTTATATTCAATGCCTTTGCTGATAACTTGCAGGATAATCAGGCTGAAACCTTACAGAGATTCTTATTATTACAAGCGCGTGGTTCTCAACATAGTCGGGATACCATTCGGCAATTAAGTCATCAATTAGCGATTGAAAACCCACCGAATCCAGTTGCATTGAAGGATGGTTTAAATGTGTTAATTACCTCCGATATGCGAATCCAATTAGCGGCATTAAACTGTCCAGTGACAATGATTCTGGGAGAGCGAGACACTTTGATTCCTAATGACATGTTGAGCGAGGCTCAGCAATTAAATAGCAACTTAACAACTCACTTATTAGCTGGCGCAGGTCATGCCCCTTTTATTGCCCACGCAGCACAATGCCAACACATTATTGAACAATTTATTAATGAATAACGATCTTCCTAACAAGCAATTAGTCGCCCGATCTTTTGGTCAGGCCGCGGCTCATTATGATGATGTTGCTATATTGCAACGGCAAACGGCAGATGAATTATTAGACCGTTTATCATTGGTGACATTACAGCCTAAAACGATACTGGATTTAGGTGCTGGCACTGGCCGGAACTTAGCTTTATTAGCGAAACGTTATCCCAAAGCACAGTTGTTTGCTTTGGATATTGCTCAAGATATGGTCAAGCAAGCTAGGAAAAACCATCATCAACAAATGGGTTTAAAGCGTTGGTTGCCCAATTCAAGACCGGTGCAGTTTTTAACCGGTGATGCTGAAAAGTTACCCTTGGCTGATAATAGTATTGATCTGATTTATGCTAATTTATCCCTGCAATGGTGTGATCCTCGAACAAGTTTTGCTGAGATTCAACGCGTATTACGCCCTGATGGTTTGTTGATGTTTACTACTTTAGGCCCTGATACCTTGTGTGAATTGCGTCAATCTTGGGCTGAGGTTGATGATTATCCACATGTTAATTTATTCTATGATATGCATGATGTCGGTGAGGCGATGATGGCTGCAAATTTAGCAGAGCCAGTGCTGGATACCGACCGATATACATTAATCTATGACACTGCAATGGGCTTGATGAAAGACTTGAAAATATTAGGTGCGCGTAATGTTAATACTACTCGTCGCCGTGGTTTAACGGGTAAACTGGCGATGAATAATGTGGCCAAAGCCTATGAACAGTTTCGTCAAGATGGTGTGTTACCAGCTACGTATGAAGTGGTGTTTGGCCATGCTTGGGCGGGAAATAAGCAACAGCAACAAGTGAATAATGATGGCAGTATTGCTATCCCTATTAATCAAATTAAACGACGACGATCATGAGTAGTTTATTTGTTACAGGAACGGATACCGAAGTCGGTAAAACACGGATCAGTGTGGCTTTGATTGAACTCCTGCAACAACAAGGACAAAATGTTGCCTGCATGAAACCGGTGGCAAGTGGGTGTGAGCAAACTACACATGGTTTGCGTAATGATGATGCAGTTACCTTGATTGCTCAGGCTGATGTCCAGATAGGTTACAAAACAGTGAACCCTTATGCCTTTGAGCCTGCGATTGCCCCGCACATTGCGGCACAGCAAGTAGGGATAAGTATTGATTTAAATCATATCAAAGACCTGTTCCAACAAATTTCATTGCAGGCTGATAGTGTGATAGTTGAAGGTGCGGGCGGTTGGTTAGTGCCATTAAATGACAAGCAAACTATGGCGGATCTTGCGATTGAACTTAGCTTGCCTATTGTTTTGGTGGTTGATGTTCGATTGGGCTGTATTAATCATGCCTTATTGACTGTATCGGCTATTGAACAATCTGGTTTGGTTCTAAAGGGTTGGGTGGCAAATAAGCGAATAAAAAATAACCAAGCAGAACACATTATCAACACCTTGCAACACGTTATTGCTGCACCGTGTATTGGGATTGTGCCTGTATTAGAGAGACAGCAATCAGCTGTAGAGTTTCTAAAAATAGAGATGTTGGTAAAGTAAAAATATTTGAGATTGTAGCTATTTATATAAGCACTTGCTAATATTGTTAATTATGAAAAGGTTTACTATGAATAAAAAACAATTTATACCGATGCTAACTTTATTTTTATTGTTAGCAATAACAGGGAAAGTTATTGCTGATACAGAAATAGACACAGTGGCTGTGGAAGATAAGATATATCCTAAAGTTGAGGTGTTTGATGCTGTGATTGAGGCTGTTAATCATTCAACAGTGTCGGCACAAATTACTGCTGAAGTGATTGAGTTGAATTTTGATGTTAATGATATCGTACCGAAAGGTGCGGTTATTATGAAATTACGCGATGATGAATTTCAGGCGCGAGTGGCACAAATTCAAGCTAACCTTAGCGCAGATCTAGCCAGTAAACGTGAAGCAATTGCCCGCCATAAAGAAGTGGCTTTAGAAGCTAGACGGATAAATAATTTATTCAAACGTAAATTACTGGCTCAAGCAGCCGTGGATAAATCAAATGCTAATTTAACTGCCGCTAATGCACGAGTGGAAAGTGTCCATGCATTATTAGAGTCACGTTTAGCACGGTTAGATGAAGCTAAAGTTCAGCTTTCTTATACGCAAATAATCGCGCCATACAGTGGCGTGGTCACTGAGCGGTTTGTTGAATTAGGTGAGATGGTTAGTCCAGGCCAGCATGTGATGACGGGGATTTCTTTGCAACAATTACGGGCAGTAGTGAGTGTACCGCAGTATTCAATTAATGATATTCGTTCTGCCGCTTTGCCGATAATCTTAGTCAATGATAATCAAATTCAATCTGAAAAAATAACGATTAACCCTCATGCGGATGTAAAAACGCATCGTTTTCAAGTTCGTGTTTATTTCACTGATAATCGTGAGAAAGTATCTGTTTATCCAGGTATGTTGACTAAAGTTAAATTTGCGGTAGGTGATGAGAAAATAAGAGTGATTCCACAAACGGCAATTGTACAACGAAGTGAAGTTTCTGCTGTTTACATTATTACGGATGATGCCATTTTATTCAGACAAATACGTTTGGGTAGAGTCTTGGACGATGGACAACGTGAAGTATTGGCAGGCTTAGGTATTGGAGAACATATTGCCACTTCTCCTATGGAGGCCCTTAGAGTATTACGACAAAACTCCTCTAGGTCTCAACTATGAGTAACACTCAATTAGGGCTGTCGGGTCGAATTGCTAAACAATTTCAAGAAACTGAAATTACGCCATTATTAGCCGTGATCGGATTGCTACTTGGTTTGTTTGCTATTTTCGTTACGCCGCGTGAAGAAGAGCCTCAAATTGATGTCACCTTTGCCAATATATTTATTGCCTATCCAGGCGCTTCAGCAGTGGAAGTCGAACGGCTAATTTCTACGCCTGCAGAACAGGTTATCTCTGAAATATCAGGCATTGACCATGTGTATTCAGTATCAAAACCAGGCATGTCGATATTAACGGCACAGTTTAAAGTGGGTGAAAAAGAAACTGAAGCCATTGTTCGTTTATATAATAAGATTTATTCAAATAGTGATTGGTTGCCGGTGCAGTTAGGTGTTTCTCAACCTATTATTAAGCCTAAGGGCATTAATGATGTGCCAATTGTTAGTTTAACGTTATGGAGTGCCGATCCTCATCACGGTGCTCATGAACTACAAAAAGTAGCACATGCCGTTGAGGCTGAGTTAAAGCGAGTGCCGGGAACGCGTGATATTTATACTATTGGCGGACATGATAATGTTATTAGCATTCAGCTTGATCCCCAAAAACTAGCAGGTTATGACATTGATCTAAATGAACTAAAACAGGCATTACTCGCTGCTAATCAGTCAGCTGAAGCTGGATTTTTGATTCAACACGATCAAACAACGTCAGTACAAGCGGGTGTTTTTTTAACAACCATTGAAGAAATCTCATCATTGGTAATTGGTGTTAAAAATAACACTGCTATTTACTTGCAAGATGTGGCGACTATTTTATCGGGTACAGATAAAGCAGCACGTTATGCCTGGATAGGAACCGGCCCAGCGGCGAGTCAGAAAGGTATTGAGCTACAAGGTGAGTTTCCTGCTGTGACATTGGCTATCGCTAAAAAGCCGGGGATGAATGCGGTTGATATTGCAGACGCAGTGATTGCCCGAGTGGATGATCTAAAAGGTGTTTTTATCCCCGATGGTATTGAAGTAACAGTAACACGTAATTATGGTCAAACAGCCGATGATAAAGCCACAACCTTAATTAATAAGCTTGTTTTTGTCACTATTGCCGTAGTGTTACTCGTATTGTTAGCGCTCGGATGGCGTGAGGCAATTATTGTTGGTGTTGCTGTTGTTATCACGTTAATGTTGATGTTATTTGCATCATGGGCATGGGGATTTACCCTTAATCGAGTGTCATTATTTGCCTTGATATTTTCGATTGGAATCTTGGTTGATGATGCGATTGTGGTGGTGGAAAATATACATCGCCATGCTCAAAAAGGCGAAAAATCACTACGAGAAATTATCCCTATAGCTGTTAATGAAGTAGGTGGGCCGACTATTTTGGCAACCTTTGCTGTTATTGCCGCCTTATTACCGATGGCATTTGTAAGTGGTTTAATGGGGCCGTATATGAGTCCGATCCCGATTAATGCCAGTATTGGCATGTTATTGTCATTATTAGTGGCTTATATATTAACGCCATGGATGGTGTTGAAAATGATGTCTAATCAACGTCAAGAGCATGCTCAAATACAGAATAATCAACAAAATACAGCCTTATATGCTTTTTTTTACCGGACAATAGGACTTTTTGTTTTACAAAAAAATAGTCGTATTTGGCGTTGGATGTTATTACTTCTGATGGTGTTATTAATTGTGGCATCAGTGAGTTTAGTTGGCACTAAAGCCGTTGTACTGAAGATGTTACCTTTTGATAATAAGTCAGAATTTCAAGTTATTATTGATATGCCAGAAGGTACAAGCCTTGAGAGAACGGCAGGCGTAGTGCGTGAATTAGGTGCTTATTTAGCCACTGTTCCTGAGGTGACGGATTATCAGGCTTATGTTGGCACAGCATCACCAATCAATTTTAACGGTTTAGTTCGACAGTATTATCTGCGTGAAGGCTCAGAAGTGGCTGATATTCAAGTGAATCTGTTGGATAAAAAATTACGAGATCGACAAAGTCATGATATTGCTAGTGCTACACGTGAATCTTTGCAAGCTATTGCCAAGCGATGGAATGCCAATATCAAAATTGTTGAGGTACCACCAGGCCCACCGGTGCAATCGCCGATTGTGGCTGAAGTGTATGGCTTAGATTATGTAAGTCAGCAAGCAGGGGCGAAAGAGGTACGAGCCGTATTTGAGTATGCTGATGATGTGGTTGATATTGATGATAGTGTTGAATTAGCTGCACCACGTAAGGTAGTGAAAATTGATCGTGAAAAGGCTGCATTATTAGGATTGTCACAGGCACAGATTGTATCTGCAATACGTATGGTATTAGCAGGTGAAGATGTGGGTTATTTACATACATCGGTGGTTAAATATGCTGTGCCGCTACGACTTGAATTTCCTATTAGCGAACAACGCGATTTATCGGCAGTTTTGAAAATTCAGCTTCGTAACCAACAAGGCAGTATGATTACATTGGGTGATGTTGTGGAGGTTATTGATGCTCAACGAGAACAGACTATTTATCATAAAGATCTATTGCCAGTAACGTATGTGACAGCTGATATGGCAGGTGATTTAGATAGCCCATTATATGGCATGTTTGATATTTCTAATAGATTACAAAGTACAGATATTGATCAGTTCTTTGTTAATACGCCGATTTTACCTGTCAATGACAGCATAAAATGGGATGGTGAGTGGCAAGTGACCTATGAGACATTTCGAGATATGGGCTTGGCGTATATCGTAGGAATTATCTTGATTTATTTATTAGTTGTTGCTCAATTTAAGTCCTATTTAATACCGCTAGTCATTATGGCTCCAATACCGCTGACGATTATTGGTGTGATGCCAGGGCATGCCCTATTAAATGCTCAATTTACGGCAACATCAATGATTGGCATGATTGCAATGGCAGGGATCATTGTGCGGGATTCTATTTTATTAGTTGATTTTGCCAATCAAGCATTGGCAGAAGGTATGAAACTAGAAGAGGCCGTTATTCGCGCCGCTGCAGTGCGTGCAAAACCAATCATATTAACGGCGGTTGCGGCGATGATAGGTGCGTTATTTATATTAGATGATCCCATCTTTAATGGCTTGGCAGTGGCCTTGTTATTTGGAATCTTAGTATCAACCGTACTGACTTTATTAGTTATTCCGGTTATGTTTTATGCTTTTAGGTATAGCAAAGTATAAGTACTACTTATCATTGGCGCTACGTAAAATTTCAGCCTGACGAGAAAGTGTATGTTTAATTAATGCATTACGATCGCATTCACTCATATGACTAAATATAAGCCGTAAATAATAGGGTGTTTCTTTCGGAGCATCATAAGGTTTTTCGCAGGCGATTACATTGGCAATAGCGTGAATAATTGTAGCGGATGAACGAAGTTCAATACGTATTTCCACAGCACTCTTAGCAGCATGATTATCAACAGATAAAAATGAAATCCCACCACCGCTTAAGCTAACGCTAGTGAGTATCTTATTTTCAGATGCATTTTGTTGCCGCTGAAAACCCTGGGTTAAAAGAGTAATTTTTTCATCTAATAAACGCAGAGCGCGGGCTATTTCACGATCTTGTTGGTTAATTTGATCCGTTAAATGAGAAAAAGCAGTTTGAAGTGTTTGTAATTGGCTTTTTTCTTTATTTTCTTCATTGTCTGAATAATCTTTGATCGATACACTTAGACTTTTGATATCACTATTGTCAAGTGGTGTTAATTCAATAAAAACCATATCGTTGATTCGGAAAAATTCCCGTTGGTCACTATTAAATTCAGACATGTTTTCCATGTTAATCTGTTCCTAAATTAAGATCTTAATGTGTCTATTATGCCAGATTTATAAGTGTTCAGAGGCAAAGTCCGCTAATCGAGAGCGTTCACCACGAAGTAATGTAATATGACCACTGTGTTCCCAGTCTTTAAAGCGGTCAACAACATAGGTTAAGCCTGACGTTGTTTCACTTAGATAAGGTGTATCAATTTGAGCGATATTACCTAAACAGACGACTTTAGTACCAGGGCCTGACCGCGTAATCAATGTTTTCATCTGTTTCGATGTTAGATTTTGGGCCTCATCAATAATAAGAAAACGATTTAAGAATGTTCGGCCACGCATAAAATTAAGTGAGCGAATTTTTATCCGACTTTGCAACAGATCATTAGTCGCTTGTTTTCCCCATTCACCGGCACTATCATCCGTTTTATTTAACACCTCTAGATTATCCATCAATGCGCCCATCCAAGGTGTCATTTTTTCTTGCTCAGTACCTGGTAAAAAGCCAATATCTTCACCGACAGGTACCGTTACACGTGTCATTATAATTTCAGCATAACGTTTATGTTCTATGGTTTGAGTGAGTGCCGCTGCAAGGGTTAATAATGTTTTACCAGTACCAGCTTGACCAAGTAAACTGACAAAATCAACATTAGGATCCATTAGCAAGTTAAGGGCAAAGTTTTGTTCACGATTACGAGCTGTTATTCCCCATACCGCATGGCTTTCTTTGCGATAATCATGAAGAAGCTCGATATTAGCTGAATGTTCTGTGCTATCTCGAACAACGGCTTCAATTGATCCTGTATCGCCAGGAGAGTAAATAAGCTGATTAGGATACCAATCGTTAACAACATCATCTTCAATTTTGTAAAAAGTACGTCCTTCTTCTGTCCATGACTTTAAATTATTCAGATCATCCCAGAAGTCTGCTTTGAGTTCTGTCGAACCCATATAAAGTAAATCCACATCATCCAGAACTTTATCATTGTAATAATCTTCAGCATGTATGCCTAATACAGTCGCTTTAATGCGTAAATTAATGTCTTTTGAAACTAATGTGACTGTCGCATCAGCGTTGGATTTCTGCAAGCTAATCGCAACACCTAAAATTTCATTATCTGCTTTAGAACCAGGTAACTCTTTGGGTAACGTTTGATCAATTTGACTTGTTTGAAAAAATAAATGTCCTGTCGCTTCAGGTGTATCACCTGTCCTCGAAACACTAGGTAAGGGAATGCCATTCAGCATGGCGTTAGCATTATCAGTCTGGGAGATTAACTCATCAAGCGTACGAGTGACTTGACGTACATTGCGTGACACTTCGGACAGACCTTTTTTACCATTATCAAGCTCTTCAAGCACCATCATCGGCAGAAATATATCGTGTTCATTGAAACGATATAAAGCAGTGGGATCGTGCATTAAAACATTGGTATCAAGTACAAATAAACGTTTACCGGTGATTATTTTTTTACTCATGACGATTCCCTATTAATAAAAAGACAGAGTTTGATTATGAGCCAACTCTAACAAGGATGGAAGCTACTTTTTTAGAGCAATATTCAATAATAATGATCTGTTATAATTAGCGGTTAAACTTCATTGACATTCCCTATTAGGAAATCTGATTGTGACCACATCAAGCCACGATATTAAACATCTATTACAACAACGCATTCTTATTTTAGATGGTGCGATGGGAACGATGATTCAAAGCTACCAGCTTGAAGAAATGGATTATCGTGGTGAACGATTTGCTAATCATTCCTGTGATGTCAAAGGTAATAATGATCTTTTATCATTAACTCAGCCTAAAATCATCGGCGATATTCATCGCGCTTATTTTGAAGCCGGTGCAGATATTGTTGAAACCAACACCTTTAACGGTACATCAATTGCGATGGCTGATTATGAGATGGAGGAACTGGTTTATGAGTTAAATAAGGTTTCTGCTCAATTAGCACGCGATGCGGCAGATGAATTTACCGCTAAAGATCCTGCTAAGCCACGTTTTGTTGCTGGTGTATTGGGCCCAACAAACCGTACCGCAAGTATGTCACCGGATGTGAATAATCCGGGCTTTCGTAATATTAGTTACGATGAATTGGTCGAGTCTTACCTTGTAGCTATTGCCGGTTTAGTTGATGGCGGATCAGATTTATTATTGGTTGAAACAGTGTTTGATACTTTGAATGCTAAAGCGGCTTTATTCGCTATTGAAAGCTATTTTGACCAGCATGATATTCGCTTGCCGATTATGATTTCCGGCACCATTACCGATGCCAGTGGTCGTACCTTATCAGGGCAAACTTCCGAAGCATTTTGGAATTCACTGTCACATTCACAACCAATTAGTATCGGTTTGAACTGTGCATTGGGCGCTGAACAATTACGCCAATATATTGAATCATTATCAGGCTATGTGACGTGTAATATCAGCGCTCACGCCAATGCAGGTTTGCCGAATGAGTTCGGTGAATATGATGAATCACCAGAGGTGATGGCGGCTCAAATGAAAGAGTGGGCAACATCAGGATTCTTAAATATTGTCGGCGGTTGTTGTGGTACATCGCCAGCACATATTAAAGCGATTGCTGAGGCGGTTGAAGGTATTGCTCCACGCGTGCCCGTTGAGAATAAACATCATTGTCGTTTGAGTGGTTTAGAGCCTTTCACCATTACGCCAGAAAGTTTATATGTCAATGTGGGTGAACGTACCAATGTGACGGGTTCAGCACGTTTTGCTCGTTTAATTAAAGAAGAAAACTATGACGAAGCCTTAAGTGTCGCTCGTCAGCAAGTAGAAAGTGGCGCGCCAATCATCGATATAAATATGGATGAAGGCATGTTGGACTCGAAAGAGTGCATGGTAACCTTTCTAAACTTGATTGCTTCTGAGCCAGATATTAGCCGCGTGCCGATCATGATCGATTCCTCCAAATGGGAAGTGATCGAAGCAGGGCTGAAGTGTATTCAAGGTAAAGGCATTGTTAACTCGATCAGCATGAAAGAGGGCGAAGCCAAATTCATTGAGCAAGCCAAATTAGTGCGCCGTTATGGTGCGGCAGTGATCGTGATGGCATTTGATGAAAAAGGTCAGGCGGATACTCGACAACGTAAGCGTGAGATTTGTACCCGTTCTTATGAATTATTGACCGAAGTGGTGGGCTTTCCACCTGAAGATATTATCTTCGATCCCAATATCTTTGCTGTGGCGACGGGGATTGATGAGCATAATAACTATGCCGTTGATTTCATTGAAGCGGTACGCGATATCAAACAAGCCTTGCCGCATGCTTTGATCAGTGGTGGCGTGAGTAATGTTTCATTCTCATTCCGCGGTAATAATCCTTTGCGTGAAGCGATTCATGCAGTGTTTTTATACCATGCGATTCAAGCAGGTATGGATATGGGGATTGTTAATGCTGGTCAATTAGCCATCTATGATGATTTGTCAGACGAGTTACGGGATAGTGTTGAAGATGTCATTCTTAATCGCCGTGATAATGCCACTGAACGCTTATTAGATATTGCTGAAAAATATCGTGGTGATGGCAAAAAAGTTGATGTTAAGGAAGACTTGGAATGGCGTTCATGGAAAGTTGAAAAGCGTCTGGAACATGCTTTAGTTAAAGGTATTACCGACTTTATCGACGAGGATACTGAATTATGTCGCCAAAATGCAGAGCGTCCAATCCATGTGATTGAAGGTGCATTGATGGATGGCATGAATGTCGTTGGTGACTTATTCGGTGCTGGTAAGATGTTTTTGCCCCAAGTGGTTAAATCTGCTCGTGTAATGAAAAAAGCGGTTGCCTATTTGATGCCCTTTATTGAAGATGGAAAAGAAGAGGGTGATGAAAGCACGAATAACGGCAAGATATTAATGGCCACCGTAAAAGGTGATGTACATGATATCGGTAAAAACATTGTTGGCGTGGTGTTGCAGTGTAATAACTTTGAAATCATTGATATGGGCGTGATGGTATCTTGTGCCGATATTCTGACTAAGGCGAAAGAAGAGAATGTTGATATTATTGGACTATCAGGGCTGATCACACCGTCATTAGATGAAATGGTACATGTTGCTAAAGAAATGGAACGTCTGGGTTTTGATATCCCATTAATGATTGGTGGTGCAACCACATCACTGATTCATACCGCAGTGAAAATTGAGCATCATTATCATGGTTGTACGATATATGTAAAAGATGCATCACGTGCCGTAGGTGTGGCACAAAGCTTATTAAGTAATGACTTGCGTGATGATTTTGTGGCAAAAGTGAAAGATGATTATGTTAAGAAACGCGCCAGTCATAAAGGACGTAAGAGTACTCGCCGCCAATTGAATATCAGCGATGCACGCGCTAATAAAACAAAGATAGATTGGCCTGCTTATGCACCGACTATTCCAGCCAAATTAGGCGTACAAGTATTTGATGATTATCCATTGGAAGACTTGGTAGAGCGTATTGATTGGACACCATTTTTCCAAGCATGGGAATTAGCAGGCAAATATCCACGAATTTTAGAAGATGAAATTGTCGGAGAACATGCCACTCATTTATTTAATGATGCCAAAGCCATGTTGATGAAGATTGTTGATGAAAAATGGTTAACAGCACGGGCTGTAATGGGTTTGTTCCCTGCCAATAATATTAATGATGACGATATTGAAGTCTATGTTGATGATACTCGTAGCGAAGTGCGTATGACCTTGCATAGCTTGCGTCAACAAACAGAAAAACCACCGGGCAGGCCTAATGCAGCACTAGCTGATTTTATTGCACCGAAAGATAGTGGGCTTAAGGATTATATCGGTGGCTTTGCCGTGACTGCGGGTATTGGTATTGATGAGCATGTCGAACGTTTTGAAGATGATCATGATGATTACCAAAGTATTATGATTAAGGCGCTGGCTGATCGTTTGGCAGAAGCCTTTGCTGAGCGTATGCATGAATTAGTACGGACTGATTTATGGGGATATGTAGATACAGAAACTTGGGATAATGAAGACCTGATCAAAGAAAAGTATCAAGGTATTCGTCCTGCTCCTGGTTATCCTGCTTGTCCCGACCACACCGAAAAAGCCTTATTATGGGAACTGTTAGAGCCTGAGAAAAATGTAGGCATCACCATTACAGAAAGCTTTGCCATGTTACCAACCGCGGCAGTGAGTGGTTTCTATTTCGCTCATCCAGAATCACGTTATTTCGGCTTGGGTAAAATAGATAAAGAC
>DAOUSV010000091.1 GCA_030627065.1 Piscirickettsiaceae bacterium
AGCGTACTTAAAATCCCTCGGCTTCACGGCCGTGCCGGTTCGATTCCGGCCCTAGGTACCAACAAATATTAGAACCCTGACACTTCGGTGTCGGGGTTTTTAATATCTCTCTAAAGTAAGATGTATCAGAGGCTGCGTGGCAGAGTGGTCATGCAGCGGACTGCAACTCCGTTAACGCCGGTTCGATTCCGACCGCAGCCTCCATTTCTCAATATCACAACATCCCATAACAACCCTTAAGCCCTGCTTTAATGCGGGGTTTGTTGTATCTGGCATCCTGTAACGTATCATAACTTTCCTTGACATCCCTATATGAATGGGGGCAACATTGGGGGCAAGTTTAAAATTTCATGCTTTTTGATGAGGAGTTGCCCCCATGCCTTTAACTGATGTCAAAATTAAAGCTGCAAAGCCCTGTGTCAAGCCAGATGGCACTGCCACAACTAAACGATACCGTATGGCAGATGGTGGTGGCCTTTACCTTGAAGTTGCCCCTAGCGGCGGTAAATGGTGGCGGCTTAAGTATCGGATTAAGGGAAAAGAAAAGCGCCTATCTCTTGGTGTTTATCCAACTGTTGGGTTAAAAGAAGCCAGAATACGTCGAGAAGATCTCAGAAGACAGGTTGCGGAAGGTATTGACCCTTCGGAGAAAAGGAAGATTGAAAAGTCAACAGAAGGTGATAAAAACAGTTTTGAAACAGTCGCTTGTGAGTGGCATAAAAAGTTTAGTCATAATTGGACTAAAGAATATACTGCCAGAACATTAACCCATCTTGAGAAGAATATATTCCCGTGGCTAGGATCAAAGAATATTAATGACATTACCCCACCTGAATTACTAGCTTGCTTAAGACGAATTGAAAATAGAGGTGCTTTAGATACGGCACATCGAGTTTTACAAATCAGTGGTTCAGTTTTTAAATACGCGGTAACTACTGGACAAGCTGAGCGTAATCAAGCTGCTGATTTGGTGGGAGCGTTACCACCAGCAAAAACTAAACACCATGCCTCCATAACCGATCCTAAAGAAGTTGGAGGCTTGATACGGGCGATACAGAATTATTCAGGCTCAATAATTACGGCAACAGCCCTGAAACTATCTCCACTATTATTTGTTCGCCCAGGTGAATTAAGACAGGCTGAGTGGTCAGGAATAGACTTTGATAATGCTGAATGGCGAATACCCGCCGAAAAAATGAAAATGCGAGTAGTTCATATCGTACCGTTATCAACTCAAGCTATAGCAATATTAAAAGACATTCAGCCGCTTACAGGGCGTGATAAATATGTTTTTCCAAGCAATCGGACAATTACTCGACCTATGAGTAACAATACGATTAATGCCGCTTTAAGACGATTAGGATTTACTAAAGAGGAAATGACGGCACATGGTTTTAGGAGTATGGCCTCTACACTATTAAATGAGCAAGGTTATAACGGTGATGCTATTGAACGACAATTAGCCCACAGTGAGGGTAATGGCGTAAGGGCAGCTTATAACTATGCTCAATACTTACCTGAACGTAAAAAAATGATGCAAGAATGGGCTGATTATCTTGATGGATTGGCTAGTGGTGCTGATGTGATACCGATAAACCGAGCAGAGAATACATAACTTTTTTCCAAGCCTAGGATCGCTCCCGAAAAGCTGGTTACGTTCACCAGTTGGCTTGGTACTTTTAAGGACGATGTGGAAAACGACACAATGGAAGATAAATTACAGTTTTGGTTTCTCAAAGAATCATTGAGTATCTATCAAGCAGCAGTGCTTGCATGTGGAGAAGATCCTAGCCTTAATTATGTTGAGACTGCCAGTGACGTAGAAGGTTGTATGATTCAGGGATTACCATATGAACACGGGATGCCAAGTGGTTTTAATGCTTTTAGCCTAGCCTTAATTGATGATGTAAAAAAAGAGGCTCGGGCGTCAATTTTTAGTGATGATAACTCAGATATGGTTTTTAAAGAGGTGCAAAGTAATGGTAGAAATCGTAGTGACATAAATATTCACACGACGTTAAGAGTAACTGATATTAAGCAGTGGCTAACTAGGAAAGGAATAAAGCCACCTTTCTTTTTCCCAGAAGCGGAAGGAGATATAACAATAACTTTTAGACCAACCTACCAAACTTATTTAATGTCAATTATGTATAAAACTATAGATCGTTATTATGGTGAAAATTACGATCCTAATGATAGAGATACTGTACCAAAACAAGTTAATGTAATGGATTGGTTAGTAACTAACTACTCGCTTAGTGATGTTGAAGCTAAGGCAATTGATAAGCTTACAAGACCTGATCGCTCAAAAAGACCTAAGGGCTGAAGTCAAGATATAGCAATGTATTCCAGCTACCCTTAGAGTAAAAAACCCGATAACCTTATAGGGTAACTGTAATGGTCAAGTAAAAATGGCCACATCTTAGTAGGCAAACCAGAATTTCTGCTCTGCCGCATTTGGCGATAAACCGCCATTATGTTGATGAGGCCTTACCTGACTATAATATCCGATGATATAGCGAATAACAGCATTTTTGGCTTCAACAAAAGAACGGTAACCTGTTTCAGGTACCCATTCTGTCTTTAAACTTCTAAAGAATCGCTCCATTGGACTGTTATCCCAACAATTTCCACGGCGACTCATGCTTTGCTTTATTTGATAACGCCAGAGTAATTGACGGTATTTTCTGCTGGTGTAATGGCTTCCTTGATCTGAATGAAACATGACATTGTCAGGATTTCCTCTGGTTTCAAAGGCTATCGATAACGCTTTACCTGTTAACTCACTATCAGGTGATAATGACATTGCCCAACCTATCGGTTTACGTGAAAACAAGTCCATCACTATGGCTAAATAAGACCATCGTTTTCCTGACCAGATGTAAGTAACATCACCGCACCAAACTTTGTTTGGCTTATCGACATTAAACTCGCGTGCCAAATGATTAGGAATGGCGATATGTTCCTGTGTTGCTTTTTTATATGCATGCCCAGGTAGTTGGCAACTCGTTAAACTTAACACCTTCATCATCCGACCTGAACGGTAACGGCTAAGAGGTAGTCCTCGCTGTGTTGAAATTGCAGCAATAGTTCTGGCACCAGCGGAGCCATTGCTTTCACCATGAATTAATTTAACCATTGTTAAGGCTTTAGCTTTATCATTTGAGGGTATCAATGGTCGGTTAACCCAAGCACGGTAGCTACTGCGGTGAACATTGAACGTCTGACACAAGGTAACAATACTGTAGCTCTCTTTTAACCGTTTAATCATCGTAAATTGTTCCACGAGTCGGACATCAAGAGAGCCGAAGCCTTTTTTAAAATCTCTTTCTCCATCTCAATGCGTTTTATCTTTTTTTCGAGCTCTCGAATCTTTAGCTGGTCTGGCGTTAAGGGGGTGGCTTTGCCAACAATGCCGTTACGTTCATTTCGAAGCTGACGCACCCATTTATCCATGGTTGATTTACCCACATCCATAGCTTGAGCAGCTTCTCGAACTGAATAACCTTGGTCAACCACTAACTGAGCTGACTCTAATCTAAATTCGGGTGAAAAGTTAGGCCGTTTTTGTTTTGTCATTGTGTCACCTGTTGTATTTATGAGGTGATAATATCACCTCTTATCAGGTGGCCAAATTTACTGTACCACTACAAACAGCCTTGCCCTGAGGGTCGTGCCCTCTTGTATCCTGCAATTGTCATTTACGACAACAAGCCATAAAGGGGCAGGTTATGTCAGAACAAATCAAAAAATTAGTAGAAGTAAAAAATATCACAGGTTTAAGTACTTCATCCATTTACCGATTAGCATCAGAAGACAGGTTTCCTAAACCAATAAAACTAGGATTACGTTCTAGTGGTTGGCTGGGATCAGAAATTGATGCGTGGCTAGAACAGAGAATTTCTGCTTCTAGGAATGGTTAGCCCATGGATAGACAACAGCAGAACGGTTACTCGAAAATCCAGTCTGTACTGGGGATAATCTGTGAGGTGTCACTATGAGCCTCGCAAACATTCGATCAGCACTCGAAGCATCAGGTTTTAAAACCCGTAACACATCAGAAGGCTTTGCTTCTCAGTGTTCAGGTAGTGCGCACGCACACAATTCTAAATCTGGACTCTCTCTCAATGTAACCGACAAGGATGGGCACGTGCTGATGCATTGTAAGTCTCATGGCTGTGACAGATTTGAAGTGGTTGAGAATATCGGGCTACCAGTAAGTGAGTTATATCCAGGTGGTAAGTTTGATCGCAAGCACTATGCAATCAAGAAATCACAACAACAAATAGAAAATGAGTGCATGCACGCGTGGCTGATATTGGCACAAATACCATCAATGACAGCCTTTACTGAGGTGGACACAGAGGCTATTCGTAAGGCTCATGAGACTGTCAAAAAGCATAACTTCAGTAGCCATGACTATCAACGGGTAGAAGCTCGTAAACAGAATGGAGTAACGCGTCAGGACGGGCGCGGTTAAATTTCATCATGAATAATATCTATCAATCTGAATGCATAAAGGCTGACATACGCAGACCGAGCAAAGGAAGGCGCGTTTCTATTGTCCTGACGTTTGATTTGTCTAATGGTGGTCAGGCTGAAAGGTGGTTTAATGTAGATCCAGTTGAAGGTAAGAAGTCCAAAAAACAATGCAGGCTTAAGGTAAACGGTGAACTTACAAAACTGTATAGGTTAGCTACGGGAAAAGAGCCTGCTCGACTCAATGAAGGTTGCACTCTCATGAGGCACTTAGTTGGTACATCCTTCTTCATCGAACTAGATGGTTCGCATCACTCAACAGGTGAATTGAAAGCAATAAATGTAAGACCGGTTGAACCTTATTTATGTGATGCGTGGACAGAAACAGGAATGCTTAAGCAGAAGTCTTACTCGAACTTAGGGCGAGTAAAGTTATTAACTAAGCAGCATGAAAACACCGTAAACACTCCGTATAAGCACCGTATGACGACCGTAAGGCTTCATTGGGAAAGTCGCATTCTTACTTGGCTTCACCTATGATCTCTACTACCAATAACCAACCACCTGTAACCAGTAACCAACCACCAGTAGGTAAGACAGTAGTTATAGATGTAATTAACAAGGAAGGTCGTAGTGAATTTGTTTATGAGCCGACTCCAATATTAACAGAACAACAAGCTGATGAGATTTCAGTGCCGACACCTGCAGATGATTTCATCTCAATGGAAAGCGAAGCACAAACATATTTTGAGCAGTGTGATGATTACGAGACGTGGTGGGGTAAAGTCAGCACTACTGAACGTGTATTTCATTATCACCAAAAGCCACAAAAAATTGATGACTCCTACATACATAGAATATTGAATGAGAGTGTTTCTGACTGGACTGGGAACGGGGTAGCTCATGCCTAAAACGATAGTAAAGAGAAAGCCAACCCAGAAAACAATCACACATAAGCAAAAGATTTTCGCTGCAGAGTACATTAAAGATTTTAATGGCACACAAGCAGCTATACGCGCTAAATACAGTGTTAATTCAGCTAAAGAGCAAGCAAGTAGGTTGTTAACAAATGCTAACGTGCAAGCCGAAGTAGCTAAATTAATGCAGAAACGTGTTGAAAAGGTTGAAGTTGATGCTAATTATGTACTGCAAAGACTGGTTGAAATAGATCAAATGAACCTACTTGATATTATGACTGACGACCTAGCATTTAAACCTTTAAGCGAATGGCCTGATTGCTGGCTTAGAACTGTATCAAGCATTGAAAGTTTAGAAGAGTTTGCCAACGTTGGTGGTGAGCGTGTGAGTATAGGTATGCTTAGAAAGATTAAACTACCTGACAAAATAAAGAACCTAGAGCTATTAGGTAAGTACGTTGATGTTAAGGCTTGGGTTGAAAAAGTAGAGCTTGATGTTAATTTGAAGTTATCATTACCAGAAGCTATCAAACTGGCCAGAGAAGAACGGTTATTAAATTAATGAACCGTGCCGAAGAAGTTAAGATTGCAGACGAATACTTGAAGAGGCGGGTAAATTAATGATTATCACTAAGCTTAATATTGGGTGAGTCGCATAGGCATTGGTTGTAAGATATTTATTCACTATGGAAATGATGTCTTTCAGGACAGGGTTAATCGCCAATGAGATAGATAGTTGATAATAACCGTTTTCAACACCAATCAGTGCATGTACGCGAGATGCAATCACTATTTGATACCTGTAAGCCAGCATAAGCATTGGGTTTGTAGATATTAGGTAAAGCTAGCTAAATGGTCACCTAATCAACGTGATATGTTGTAATCTAGTGGCAGCT
>DAOUSV010000059.1 GCA_030627065.1 Piscirickettsiaceae bacterium
CTCGTTGAGCCTGAAATGATTCAAGCATTTTATCGGGCTTCCATGGCTGGCGTAAAAATAGACCTTATTATTCGCGGTATTTGTTGTTTGAAACCAGGGGTTAAAGGTTTATCAGAAAATATTCATGTTCGTAGTATTATAGGTCGATTTCTTGAGCATACACGCGTCTTTTATTTTGAAAATGATGACAACGCTGAAGTCTGGGCCGGCAGTGCAGACATGATGAAACGAAACTTATTACGACGGGTAGAAACATGTTTTCCTATTGAAAATAAAAAACTACGCCAACGAGTTATCGATGATTTGAATATTTATTTAGCCGATAATACACAAGCTTGGCTTTTATCATTTGATGGTCGTTACAATCGTGTAGTCGCCGCTGAAAATTCAGAAATAACAAGTGCTCAAACCACACTACTGCAGCAACTCGCAACAACATATTAACGGAATAACTCAATCGTAATGGAAATAATCGCATTTTTTAATTTGAAAGGTGGCGTAGGCAAAACTACGTCAGCAGTAAATATCGCTTGGCATGCCGCCAATGAAGGCATTCCTACCTTGATTTGGGATCTAGATCCTCAAGGTGCGGCTAGTTGGTTATTAAAAAGCAAGACAAAGTCCAAAGCAGAGCCAAAACGATTTTTATCCGGTAAAACACCGATGGGAAAACTTGTTAAATCAACTGATTACGATAATTTAGACATTATTCCAGCTGATTTTTCATATCGCCATATAGACCAACAATTAGCGATACAAAATGAACAAGGACAACACAATATTATTCGAACGTTAATTGAACCTTTTGGCGAAAATTATGCATTGATAATTCTTGATTGCCCTCCGAGTTTTTCATTATTAACCGAACAGATTTTTGACACGGCTGACTCGTTATTTGTACCGATTATCCCCACCCACTTATCACTACGAACATTTGAACAAACCCGTAATTTTTTCAAAGAACATAAACTCAAACCTAAACGTTTGCATGCTTTTTTCACCATGGTAGATCGACGTCGGAATTTGCATCGAATCATGCTGGAACATCCTCCAGCAATGCTGAAAAATGGTCTACCTACACCGATTCCTTATGCCGCTGTAGTTGAACGTATGGGCGACCATCGTGCGCCTTTACCTGCTTTCGATAAGCATTCAGCGGTCAGTAAAGCCTATAGTCAACTATGGCAAGATATCAAAGAAACATTGGCAGAGTTTAATCGTTAAGGCTTTAAGGTTTTCTTTTAAGCTTATCGATCACGAATGAAATAAAGGCTGTAGGTCAGACTTTAGTCCGACCTACACATTAGCGATTATTTGCTGATCGTCCAACAAAAATGGATCTTAGGATTACGCTCAAAATCTTGCGGTAAAGTAGCTCGGCTAATATCTTTGATGGTTAAATCTGATAAAGTCTCATTATCCATTTTGAAATCACGGCGATTAGTTGAAAAGAGTAATGTGCCGCCCTTTTCTAGTAAATTAACCGTCATATTGATCAGAGATACATGATCACGTTGCATATCAAACACACCATCCATCCGTGTTGAGTTAGAGAATGTCGGTGGATCTAGGAAGATTAAGCCATAACGCTGTTCTTCTTGCTGCGCGGTTTGTAACCACTCTAAGCAGTTAGCACGAACAAATTGATGCTGTGCACCATCAAAGTTATTTAATGCCATATTGTCTTGCGCCCATTGCAAATAGGTATTAGACATATCAACCGTCGTGGTTGATTTAGCATTTCCTGATGCGGCATAAACGGTTGCAGAACCCGTATATGCAAATAAGTTTAAGAAGTCTTTACCCGCTGATTGGTCAGCAATCATTTGTCGCGTAATACGGTGGTCAATGAAGAGTCCAGTATCCAAATAATCTGTTAAGTTTACCCAGAAATTAAGACCATACTCCATGACTTTGGTGCGTTGTTTTTGTGAGCCTTGAGCTTCATATTGCTGTGTGCCACGTTGTTTTTTACGTAACTTCAATGCTACTTGTGAGGCTGGCACAGCTAACACTTGAGGCACTATCTGCATCACATCGTTTAACCGTTGTACGGCTTTTTCAGGATCAATTGATTTAGGTGGTGCATATTCTTGCACATGAACATGGTCGCCATAAACATCAATAGCCACCGCATAATCCGGTAAATCCGCATCATAAAGACGGTAACATTCAATCTTATTCTTTCTAGCCCATTTGCCAAAATGTTTAAGGTTCTTTTTCAAGCGATTAGCGAACATTTCCGCATTTTCTGATAACTCAATCTCTTGTTGAATAACAGGCTCGACTTCTACTGCTTGAACAGACTCTTCAAGTCGTGGTGTTCTATTTGAAATAGGTCGTGGTGCACGAAAACACACTACTTGGCAGGCAATCGGGCCATTATCAAACGGTTTCGTATCAAAGACTGTTAAGCCAGTAAACTTACCCAGTGCTTCATTATCCGTAATCATGGTTGTTCGCCATGCAGGGAATGATTCGCTGACAATATTACCCAAACTTTCATATAGATAATGCAACTCAGCCACATTACCCATGCGCTCACCATACGGTGGATTGCAAACAACTAAGCCGCTTGTCGGTAAGTTATGAGCTTGTGAAGGCCAGTCTAATAACTCACGCTGTTCAACATTCAATCGTTCAGCCAATCCAATCTCAGCAATATTATCAATAGCGGCTTGAACTGCTTTCGCATCCATATCACCACCGCGTATAACAGGTAATCGCGCTAAACCACTATGGCGACGGCGCTCTGCTTCCGCTTTTAGACGTTGCCAAGCTTCTGTGTCATGCTGTTTCCAATATAAGAATCCAAAATAGTCACGATGAATACCAGGGGCAATATCAGCCGCCATCATCGCAGCTTCTATTAATATAGTGCCTGAGCCACACATAGGATCAATTAAGCCCCAACCTTGTTTTGCCAGACGTGGCCATTCCGCTGTATATAAAATAGCAGCGGCTAAATGTTCTTTTAAAGGAGCTGATGTATTGGCAACGCGATAGCCACGTTTATGTAGGCTTTCACCCGACAAGTCAATGCTGACAATGGCTTGGTTATGCTTTAGATACACATTGATACGCAAATCAGTTTGATGCAAGTCAACCGATGGACGTTCGCCTGTTTGTTCGCGAAAACGATCAACAATGCCATCTTTAACGCGCTGTGCGCCATATTGTGTGTGATTGATTTTAGAACGGAAACTATTAAAATCAACAGCAAGGGTTGTGCCCTCTGCATCAATATGATCTTCCCATGGCAAATCATGAATACCTTGATACAGTTCATCAGGAGTCGTTGCTGAAAAGTGTGCAATCGGCATTAATACCCGAATAGCAATGCGAGACCATAAACAAACGCGGTAGGCATCTTCCATTGTGCCAATAAAACGGATATTGCCTGGCTCTTCTTTAGTATCCTTAATACCCATCTCAATAAGCTCTTTTACGAGCAAAGGCATCATGCCGCGAGCGGTGGTTACAGTAAACTTATGTTTTGTCATTTGGTGTTCCTGATATAATTACCGTTCATTTTAATACAGGTAACATCCCGCATGGCAGTTAATGATAAACAAAAGCGATATTTAAAGAGCTTAGCTCACCCTCTAAAACCCGTTGTAATGATTGGTAACAAAGGCTTAACAGATAACGTATTGGCTGAAATTGAGAAGACTCTTGAACAGCATGAACTGATTAAAGTTCGCGTCAGTGGTTTGGAAAAAGCGGAACGATTGGATATGACTAACGAGATCTTGGACAAAACGAGCTCTAATTTAGTGATGTCAATTGGTCATATTGTGGCAATTTATCGCGCTGCAAAAGAACCAACTATTCAACTGCCTAAAAAATAGGATTTAACCGTGATTGGTAAGCCTGCTGAAACAGAACAAGATATAGCGCCATTACTCGCCGAACGCTGGAGTGGTCGCGCTTTTGATGCTTCGACACCGGTTAGTCGTGAGCAAATAATATCATTATGTGAAGCGGCTCGCTGGGCGCCCTCTTGTTATGGCGACCAACCTTGGCGTTTCCTTCTTTGGGATCGCAATCAAGATGCAAGTGCTTGGCAAAAAGCATTAGATTGTTTATCACCCGGCAATCAAGAATGGGCAGAAAATGCGCCTTTATTGATTCTAACGACATCTGTTAAAACATTTAGCCATAATAGTTCTGATAACCGCTGGGTTGGCTATGATACAGGTTCGGCAAGTATTAGCGTATGCTTGCAAGCCACATCTCTTGGCTTAGTTAGCCATCAAATGGGTGGTTATGATGCTGATAAATTACGAAACATATTCTCATTACCCGATGATATTGAATGTTGGGCAATGATTGCAATCGGCTATCCAGCACCACTAGATAGCTTAAGTGAAGAGCAGCTTGAGCGGGAACTAAAAGAGCGTAGTCGTCGTCCATTAACTGAACAGTTTTATATTAACAACTGGAATAATCCAATAAATTCAGGAGAATAGATCATGAAGTTAATGTCACTTATAGCAGGTTTAATCATCGCATCACCCGCAATAGCCTTCGAACAGATTTATATTGATCGCTTAATTGAATCTAAAGTCTGCCATCACTGCAATCTAAGTGATGCTGATTTAAGTGGTAAAGATTTAAGCGGCTCTGATATGAGTGAAGCCAATCTTAAAAACACTAATTATAGCGGTGCTAAATTAGTTGGCGTTTGGTTCACTCGCTCAAGAGTACAAGGTGCAAACCTTGAAAACACCGATTTATCTATCTCATTACTAGATAACGCAAACTTCACAGGCGCGAACTTAAAAGGCGCTGATTTATCATATGCTAAATTTAACTTCTCAGATTTAACAGATGTAGATTTAACCGGTGCAAAAACAGAAGGTACTATTTTCCGTGGCGTAAAATTCTGTAATACCACTATGCCAAATGGCAAAATCAACAATAGCGGCTGTTAATATGTCAGACGATAATATTCCCAGCCAACGTATTATTGTTACATCAACAAAAAGTGTTGGAATATCATTAATTCTCACCTTTTTATTCGGCTCAATAGGCATGCTCTACAGTACTATCTGGGGCGCAATCATCATGTCTGTAATATCAATTATTATCGCTGTGATCACTTTCGGTATGGGCTTATTCCTTGTTTGGCCTATCTGTATGCTCTGGGGTGCATTAGCTACCGCATCTTATAATAAAAAATTGCTGGAACAGATAAAGCAATAAACCTAATCGAACAGCCAAACTATTTTGAAACAAAGACTACAACAATTAGATAAATTACTGACAACAACGATGTTGGCAGATCAATTCGCTCTACGCCGTAAGCTCAATTATTTACGCCGCCAAGACCCCATCAAACCAGATCAAGTTGATACTTTAGAAAAACAAATCAAAAAGTCTGTTTCTCGTCGCGCCTTACGTCAAGAGAACTTACCCAAACCTAGTTTTGATGGTGATTTGCCAGTTATTGATCGGCGTGAAGAAATCGCTAAGGCAATTGAAGAAAACCAAGTTATTATCCTCAGTGGTGAAACCGGATCGGGTAAAACAACACAGCTTCCTAAGATTTGTTTGGAATTAGGTCGTGGTGTTGCAGGCATGATTGGTCATACTCAGCCCCGTCGATTAGCGGCCAGAACAGTGGCAAATCGGATTGCTGAAGAGCTTAAAAGTGAGTTGGGGGACATTGTCGGTTATAAAGTCCGTTTTCATGATCAAGTTAATGCCGAACATAGCTATATCAAGTTGATGACTGATGGTATTTTGCTGGCAGAAACACAAAATGATAAATTCTTAAATCAATATGACACCATCATTATTGATGAGGCGCATGAACGTAGTCTTAATATTGACTTTTTGCTAGGTTATTTCAAACAATTATTACCGAAACGCCCCGACTTAAAGCTTATTATCACTTCGGCAACCATTGATACCAAGCGCTTTTCTGAACATTTCAATAATGCCCCTGTGATTGAAGTAACAGGTCGCACATTCCCTGTTGAGCTACGTTATCGCCCCCCTGCTGGTGACGATGATGAGCAGCGTGATTACGATATGGTTCGCGGTATTGTTGAGGCTGTGGATGAGTTGTGTAAAGAAGGGCAAGGTGATGTGCTGGTCTTTTTATCGGGTGAACGTGATATTCGTGATGTGTCCGAAGCCTTACGCAAACATCATCCTCCTAAAACACAGATCTTACCCCTGCTCGCTCGTCAATCAGCCGCAGAACAAAACCGTGTCTTTAAAACAGGCGGGCATCGTCGTATTGTGCTGGCAACAAATGTGGCAGAAACTTCGTTAACTGTGCCAGGAATTCGTTATGTGGTTGACCCTGGTTTTGCACGAATTAGTCGCTATAGTGTGCGAAATAAGGTGCAACGTCTGCCAATTGAGAAGATCTCGCAATCTAGCGCCAACCAACGTTCGGGGCGCTGTGGTCGTGTTGCGGCGGGTATTGCTATTCGTCTTTATGATGAAGATAACTTCAAAAACCGCCCTGATTTTACCGATCCAGAAGTGTTACGCACCAACCTTGCTTCGGTTATTTTGCAAATGTCGTCGCTTAAATTAGGCGATCCAAGCAAATTCCCGTTTATTAATCCACCGCCTGATAAGATGATTAATGATGGTTTTCGTTTATTAGAAGAACTCGGTGCAGTGAATAGCCAGCGAAACCTGACAGAATCAGGTCGAAATCTGGCTAAATTACCGATAGATCCGCGAATTGCTCGTATGGTGTTATCAGCTCAAAAGCAAAATTGTCTAACCGAAGTGCTGATTATTGCCAGCGCCTTGAGTATTCAAGATCCGCGTGAACGCCCGATGGATAAACAACAAGCGGCAGATGAAGCTCATAATAAATATAAAGATGAACGCTCTGATTTCTTAGGCTTTATTAAGCTGTGGGGGCTGTATCACGACAAGAAAAAACATCTCACACAAAACAAATTACGCAAATTCTGTAAAGAGAATTTTTTATCCTTTATCCGCTTACGTGAGTGGCATGATATTCACCAGCAATTACACGTTCAAGTCACTCAAATGGGTTTAAAACCCAATCAAATTCCCGCTGATTATCGTGAAATTCATCAAGCCTTGTTATCAGGTTTACTCAGTAATATCGCGGTTAAAACCGATAAGACAGAATACACAGGCACGCGTAATCTTAAACTGAAAATCTTCCCAGGTTCAGCTCTCCATAAAAAAGGGCCTAAATGGATCATCGCGGCAGAGTTGGTTGAAACTGGTCGTTTATACGCACGTATTGTCGCTAAAATTGAACCTGAATGGATAGAACCTGTTGCTGGCGAGTTGGTGAAAAAACAATATTCAGATCCACATTGGGAAAAGAAACCTGCCCAAGTCGTCGCTTTTGAACAAATATCATTATATGGCTTGCCGATTGTCGCCCGCCGCCGTGTGCATTTTGGTGCTATTGATCCTGCTAAATCACATGAAATATTTATCCGTGATGCCTTGGTGCAAGGAGATTGGTTCTGCCCTGCTCCATTCTTTAATCACAATATTGAGCTTATCAAAAGCATTGAGCAATTAGAACAAAAGTCACGCCGCCGTGATGTGTTAGTTGATGATGAAGTACTGTTTGATTTTTATAAAAAACGCCTGCCTGATCATATTGTTAATGGTGCAGGTTTTGAAAAATGGCGTAAAAAGGCTGAACAAGAACAAGAGAAACTGCTATTTTTAGACCGTGATGAATTAATGCATCATCAAGCCGATCACGTTACCGATCACGCCTACCCCGATCAAATGTTAGTCAACCTTGTGCCACTAACCTTGGAATATAATTTTGAACCAGGTAAAACGGGGGATGGTATCACCCAAAGTATTCCACTATCACTGCTCAACCAAACTAATGCCGAACGTTATGAATGGCTTGTTCCTGGCTTGTTACGTGATAAAGTCATCTTCCTAATCAAAAGCTTACCGAAGTCACAACGTCGTCATTTCATTCCCGTGCCGACCTATGCCGATAACTGTTTGAAAAATATGTCAGCTGAATCAGGTAGCCTATTCATTGCATTGAGCGAACAACTTCGTAAACAAACAGGCGTTGAAATTTCCGTATCGGATTGGAATGTTTCCGATCTGCCTAATTATCTACAAATGAACTTTCGCTTGCTGGATGAAAGTGGAAAACTACTTGATGAAAGCCGTGATTTAGAACAGCTAAAACAAAAATGGGCTAAAGAGGCCGCGGCTAGTTTTAGGCAAATGCCAGATAGTGACTATGAACAACAAGGCCTAACATCATGGTCGTTTGATGATTTGCCAGAA
>DAOUSV010000139.1 GCA_030627065.1 Piscirickettsiaceae bacterium
AATAAAATTTCAACAGCAGGAATACGCTTTTTACCATCCACTGTGGGTAATAAACGCTGTGACACTATCGCTCTTAAATTTAGCGATAAATCCATCAATAATTGACGATGTGCAACTTCCGGGAAAAAGTTTAATATACGATCCATTGTTTGATTAGCATTGTTTGAGTGCAATGTCGCAAGGCATAAATGCCCTGTTTCCGCATAAGAAATCGCATGTTTCATCGTATCCATATCACGAATTTCACCGATTAAAATAACATCTGGTGCTTCCCGCAATGCATTCTTTAATGCATTTTCATAAGATAAAGTATCAATGCCAACTTCACGTTGCTGAACGATTGATTTTTCATGAGTATGAATAAATTCCAAAGGATCTTCAATCGTTAGAATATGTGATGCTGAATTACGATTGCGATACCCAATCATTGCAGCTAGAGTTGTAGACTTACCTGAACCAGTGGCACCAACGACAAGAACTAGGCCCCTTTTCTCCATAATGATATCACCCAATACTTTAGGTAATTTCATTTCTTCAAAATGAGGAATTTGAGTTTTAATAAAGCGAATTACAATTGAGATCTGACCGCGTTGACGAAAAAAATTAACACGAAAACGACCAACACCTTTTAAAGGAATAGCAAAATTGCACTCCATTATCTCTTCAAATTCTTTTTGTTGCGCCTCACTCATGATTGAGCTAGCCATATCATTAATATCTGCAGGAATCAGCTTTTTATCACCTACCGGTCGGATAACTCCCTGTATTTTTAAATGAGGTTCTGTACCCGCACAAAAAAACAAATCGGAGGCATCTTTTTCAGCCATCAGCTTTAAATACGGTGTCATATCCATGTTACGTTCCTTTTCTTTTTCTTTTATCGATTCTACAACTAATCTAATCTTATGCGATAAACTTCTGCCAAAGAAATTTCTTTCGTGCGCGCTCGTGATAAGCCATTAGATGTTAATGGCACCATGCCGCCTGCTAATGCTTTTTTATGTATCGCTGCCGTCGCCACATTCGGCTCAATAATACTTCTTATTTCATCATTAATTCGTAATAATTCATAAACAGCCATACGTCCACTCACTCCCGTTTGATTACACTGTTCACAACCAATCCCATGATAAAAAGATTCAGTCATTGATATATTTAATGATTGTCGAACTAATTTATCAACCGGTTCAATCTCTAAGCAATGAGAGCAGTTTCTTTTAACTAAACGCTGTGCTAAAACACCTAATAAGCAGCCATTAAGTAAATAAGGTTCAACACCCATTTCTAATAAGCGCGTTATCGCACCAGCGGCATCATTGGTATGTAATGTACTTAACACCAAGTGTCCCGTCAATGCACTTTCTACAGCTATCTTTCCTGTTTCCTGATCACGAATTTCACCCACCAAAATCACATCAGGATCATGGCGTAAAATATTACGCAAAGCTCTGGCAAATGTATAGCCGGTTGCATGATTTATTTGAATTTGTTCTATACCATCCATATGGTATTCAACGGGGTCTTCGACAGTAATTATATTAACGTTTTGTTTTTGTACTTCACCTAATGCTGCATAGAGAGTCGTTGATTTGCCCGATCCTGTTGGCCCAGTTACTAAGAAAATACCATTACTTTTATGTAACAAATCTCTAAACACGTCTTCATCATGTTCACTAAAGCCAAGCTGAGTAATTGATTTCAATCCTACTTGAGCGTTAAGTATACGTATTACCACACTCTCACCTTCAACCGTCGGCATAATTGAAATACGTAAATCAATCATAGAGCCACTGGTATGTACACAGCTACGTCCATCTTGAGGAACTCGCCGTTCAGCGATATTCATTCCGCCAAGAATTTTAATTCGACTTACTACCGCGGGTAATAATGATTTACTAAAATAACGAATGGAGGTTAATGTGCCGTTCAATCGATATATAAGTTCAATATTTTTTTCTCGAGGCCTAATATGAATATCAGATGCATCACGCTCAACCGCATCTCGAATAATATTATTGACCAATCGTACAATCGGCCTTTCTGAACTTAGGCGCTCAAGCTCTTGATTTTCATTTGTATTCTGCTCAATATTCCCAATTGATTCTAAGGCTAACTCGTCATCTTGCATGCCGTAATATTGGCGCACAGCCCATTGGACATCCTTCAAGCTAGCCACAACCACTTCAATATACAAACCAGTAATAAAGCCCAATTCTTGGTAAATATCTTGTTGCATTGGATTCGCCATTGCAATAAGTAAATGTCTCTTTTTAATTATCATCGGAATGACATTATTATTACGTGCAAATTCCGCAGGAATCATCGCCAGTGCTGTTTCATTAAACGTGTAATCATGCAACAGAACAAAAGGATAACCTAATCTCTCAGCTAATATTCGCTGTGATTGTTCCTCGACGCAACTACATTTTTGTATTGCTGAGGCAGTGTGCTTTTTTGCTTTTATGGTTGCATCAAGTGCTTCAGAAAAAACATCATCCGTAATATCAGCTTCAACAGGCACAGTTAATCCTTTCAGTTACGTGTTATATTTCATTTTAACAGTAGTCACCGTCGGTAACGCTATTAAATCAGATAACAAGGCATCGGCCGGCGTAATATTCCACTTATCTCCTAATGAAATCAGCGTTCTTGCTTCTTTATTTTTATATTCAATCTCTAAGGGCGTTAAGCCATCACGAAAATGAGATAATGCACTTTGAAGTAGCGGTAAAACCTCATCATTCTTGCCATTACTTTCAATACTAATCACTAATGCCTTGCCACACATTTCTCGTGCTCGCGTGATGTCATATACCGTATCTGCCGTTACAGCTAAACCACCGGTAAAGCTATCTTGTCGTATCTTTCCTTGAATAACGACTAACTTATCAGGCTGAATCAATTCTTGATATTTCTCATAGGTTTCGCCAAATAGCTGTACTTCTAAGCGTGCAGACTGATCATCAATAGTAATAAATGCCATTCGACCACCACGTTTACTTTTCATGGTACGAATAGCGACAATTAATCCAGCAGTGATAACCGGAATCTCATTCTTCTTATATCCTTTGGATTCTGGCGCATCAAGCTCACTAATTTTCTTCGATATAAAGCGTGATAATTCGTCAAGATAACGATTAATAGGATGACCACTAAGATACAAGCCTAATGTTTCTTTTTCTGCAATTAATAGATGTTCTTCTGACCAAGGTGCTATTTCAACTAAAGGTTCTTCATCATGCTGCTCTTCATCCACCGTCATTAAGCCAAACATATCATTTTGACCACTATCGCTATTCTCACGATGTTGTCCTGCTATCTGCAATGCTTTACTGATACTAGCTTCAAAACTTGCACGATGTCCGCCTAATGAATCAAATGCACCCGATTTAACCAATGCATCCATCACCCTGCGATTGACCTTTTTCATGTCAACACGCTGGCAAAAGTCATACAAACTGGTGAATGCTTTGCCGTTCTCACGTTCAGAAACAATTCCTGCTAATGCCGCTTCACCGACACCTTTTATTGCACCCATGCCGTATCGAATTGATTTATCATCCGCCACCGTAAATCGAATCTTACTTTCATTCACATCAGGCGGTAATACCGTTAAACCTAGATCACGACAGTCATCAATCAAGCCAACTACTTTATCGGTATCACCCATATCAGCGGTTAATACAGCGGCCATAAATGCGGCTGGATAATGTGCTTTTAACCAAGCAGTTTGATAAGCAACTAAGGCATAAGCCGCTGAATGTGATTTATTAAAACCATACTCAGCAAACTTTTCCATTAAATCGAAAATTGGACCTGCTGTTTTTTCGTCTATGCCTCTATTTTGAGCACCATCTAAAAACAACTCTCGCTGTTTGGCCATTTCTTCTGGCTTTTTCTTACCCATGGCACGACGAAGCATATCGGCACCACCCAAGCTATATCCCGCCAGCACTTGTGCGATTTGCATAACTTGTTCTTGATAAACGATAACGCCATACGTTGGTTTTAATACAGGTTCTAAATCAGGATGTGGATAATCAACTTTCGCGCGACCATGTTTACGGTTAACAAAGTCATCCACCATGCCCGATTGCAACGGCCCAGGTCTAAACAAGGCTACAAGGGCAACAATATCTTCAAACGTATCAGGTTGAAGTCGTTTAATCAGATCTTTCATGCCACGAGATTCAAGCTGGAAAACGGCGGTTGTTTCAGCGCGTTTTAATAAATCATAGCTTGGCTTATCATCGAGCGGTAATAATGCAATATCAATCTTTTCCGCTTCTTCTGGCGGTAACATTGCTTTTACATTTTTCACTGCCCAATCAATAACGGTTAGTGTTTTTAAGCCTAAGAAATCGAATTTAACTAGCCCGACATCTTCAACATCATCTTTATCATATTGAGCAACTAAACTTGCACCATTACTTTCACAATATATAGGCGTGTATTCAGTTAACACTTTAGGTGCAATAACAACACCACCAGCATGTTTACCGACATTTCGTGTTAAACCTTCTAACTGTAAAGCAAGATCAATCAGCGTTTTAACTTCTTCTTCTTTATCGTACCGTTCTTGTAATAAAGGCTCTTCTTTTAGTGCCTTGGTTAAGGTCATTTTTATTTCAAATGGCACTAATTTAGCTAAGCTATCCACTAAACCAAAAGGTAGACCTAATACTCGCCCAACATCACGAATTACCGC
>DAOUSV010000103.1 GCA_030627065.1 Piscirickettsiaceae bacterium
AGTCACTCGCCACTTTCAGTTGAAAGTCGACGAAAATTAAACCACTGTTCCAAAACACCTATCATCGCAAGTATTACCAGCATTTGTGGCAATATCACGATTAGTAGCACATAAATAGCTACCAACCAAAATGACTGTTTTTGTTGTTGATTGACAATCGAATGAACGACTGACAAACCTTGCAGAGCAAAGACAACTAATCCCACAGGTAAGCATTCTCGCAATATGTTTAAGGTATCACCGCTAGGTAATGCAGTGACCACCATTAAGGCAACCATCACTATTGCGGCAGACTTACCAAGGCGAAGTTGTTGAAACTCGCTTGCAAAACCACCTGGATTATATAATTTAGCTTGCCATGCCCGACCAATCAACAAGCCAAGCATTAAATTCATGCTTAATCCTGCTGCAACTAGGCCTGTCATCATCTTCGACAAACTGAGCATCATATCTTGCATTTGGTCTTGGTCTAACTGCCATTCAGGCTGTTTAACCAATTCCTCCATAAACGGTGCAAGCATCTGTTGCCACCATAATGCAGGATCCGAAACTATCAAATAGCTTCCTAATACAAGCACTATGCCCACGCCGCCAGCCGCCAGAAAACTAACTGCTAACGAACGCGTATAACCCAATACCAAACTAACACCTAACATAGGCAACCAGCTCGATATTAAAAACAATCCAGAGATAGCCGCTTTGTCTAATAACAATCCTGCTAGTAATGTAAACATTACCAAGGTTGCTACGACTGCTGTTATCCCTTCTTTTGGCCCCATACGTAATGTACAAAGCGCAATGACACCACTCGCTAAATAACTTAACGGCGGCAACACTAAAGCACCTATTGAAAGCAATGAAATCGCGATGGCAGCTTGCCAACGTCCTTGCATTGAAAACACTGCAATACTCCGCAGCATACTATTTCTTATGCCTTATTTCGGTTTGATGTTTTGATAAACAACACTAGCCTTACTTATGCATATCGCAGTAAGGAATTAACGCTAGGAAACGCGCACGTTTTACACAGTTAGAAAGTTGACGTTGGTAACGTGCTTTCGTACCTGTAATACGGCTAGGAACAATTTTTCCTGTTTCCGTGATGTAATTTTTCAATAAAGTTACATCTTTATAATCAATTTGCTTAACACCTTCAGCGGTGAAGCGACAAAATTTTCTACGTCTAAAAAAACGTGCCATTTGTATGCTCCTTTAATTCTTTAAGAGTCGCGACGACGAGGTTTATCATCTTCGTCTTTGCGCATCATTGGTGAAGGTTCTGTAATTGCTTGGTCAGTGTTAATAACTAGGTTACGGATAACCGCATCATTAAAACGGAAAGCAGTAGTTACTTCTTCTAATTGAGCAACATCACACTCAACGTTCATTAACACGTAATGTGCTTTATGAATTTTGTTGATTGGGTATGCTAATTGACGACGACCCCAGTCTTCTAAACGGTGGATTGTTCCACCTTCGCTGGTTAATACTTGCTGATATTTTTCAATCATTGCAGGCACTTGTTCACTCTGATCAGGGTGGACCAGAAACACGATTTCGTAATGTCTCATATGAGCTCCTCACGGTTTCGACAGCTCCTCGAACGTTAATCCAAGAAGCAAGGAGTATTGCCTATCAAACTTCAAGGCAATCAATAATTTTACGCTATTTTACTAGTGGAGCTCAACTTCGTTGACGAGATGCTTCAAATAAACACACACCAGCCGCCACTGATACATTCAAACTTTCAGCACCACCGTGCATTGGAATATACATTACTTGATCGCAGTTTTCACGCGTTAAACGGCGGATCCCACGACCTTCAGCACCTAATACAATTGCTAAAGGACCTTTCAAGTCAGCATCAAACAAAGTAGTTTCACACTCACCTGATGTACCGACGATCCAGACACCATTTTGCTGTAATTCGCGCAAAACACGCGCTAAATTAGTCACTTGAATAAACGGTAAACGCTCTGCAGCACCACTCGACACTTTCAAAGCCGTCGCGGTTAAACCCGATGCCCGATCTTTAGGTGCGATCACTGCATGTGCACCAGCCGCTTCGGCAGAACGCATACATGCACCTAAGTTATGAGGATCTTGCACGCAATCTAAAATCAATAAAAATGGTGGAACATCCAACTCATCGATCAGTTTGAACAAATCCGTTTCATCTAAATTATCAAGAGGACGACAGCGTGCAATAGCACCTTGATGTTGCGCATCAGGCACCATTTCATCGAGCTCTTCACGCGTGACTTTTTGCGGCTTAAGTCCATGAGGCTCTGCCGCCTCTATTAGGCTTTCAATCCGCGCATCATCACGCTCATCCGCAATTAATATTTCAGTAACACGCGTAGTCGGCAACTCAAGTGCCGCCTGTATGGCATGTAAGCCAAAAATTAAATCATTCGTTGAATGATTGTCAGATTTAGGGGCTCTACGGCGTTTGGTATGCTTCTGATTCTTGTCCTTCGACAATGGGTTTGACATATATTTCTACTCGACGATTTAATTGACGACCGGCTTCGGTCTCATTGCTTTCTCTTGGTTCGGCTTCACCTCGTCCTTCCGTGATTAAACGGCTGGCTGGCACGCCGTCAGAGTTAAAATAATCAACAACTGACTGGGCGCGACGATATGAAAGATCCATATTATAACCTTCTGAGCCGATACTGTCGGTATGACCGACCACATGAATAATGGTATTTGGATAACGCTGCAATATTGCTGATACTTTCTGCAAGGTTGGCATAAAGGCAGATTTCAATCCTGCACTGCCAAAATCAAATGAAACCTCACTCGATATATCTATTTTTAAGCTTTCATTTTCTAAGCGCTGTATTTCAATATCGTGATTCGCCTGCTCTGCTGCAAGTGCCGCTTCCATTTCTTTTTGTTGATTATCCATATAATAACCAATACCACCACCAGCCGCAGCACCAATCGCCGCCCCGGCTAATAAGCCACCTTTGTCATTTTCGATAGAATGACCGATGACAGCACCTAGAACAGCGCCTGCCGCTGCGCCCAATTTTGCACGTTGGTTTGGATCATCCGTTGCACAGGCACTAATTACTGTTGTCATTACGGCTACTAATACTAATTTTTTCATCACAAAATCTCCTCTTACTATTTATTGTTGCTATTCTACGGTATTACACCTCAAAGTTCTGAGAGAAACATCATGGAAAAGCACTTCATTCCTGTCAATATTGCCATTCTGACAATTTCTGACACGCGTACTATAGATAACGACACCTCTGGAAAAGTTCTCCGAGAACGAATATTAGATGCTAATCACACTGTCGTGGCACAAGAAATAGTACAAGATGATATGTATCAAATCCGTTCAATTATTTCACAATGGATCGTTAATCCAGATATTCAAGCAATTATTACAACTGGTGGCACGGGCCTAACCGGACGAGATGGCACCCCCGAAGCAGTTAAAGTACTTCTCGACAAAGAAATTGAAGGTTTCGGTGAATTATTTCGCCATATTTCCTACCAAGATATTCGTACCTCGACCATTCAATCTCGTGCTATCGGCGGCGTTGCTAATGGTACATTTATCTTTTGCTTGCCAGGCTCTACTGGCGCATGTAAAACCGCATGGGATGACATTCTTAAAGAACAACTTGACGCTAGACATCGCCCCTGTAACTTTGTAGAACTCATGCCGCGTTTATTAGAAAAATGACAGATCTGATTCTATATACAACTGCTGGCTGTCATTTATGCGTGCTGGCTGAAGACATATTACAAGCCCTATCTTCACAATATGAACTTAATATTATCCCCACTGAAATTGGTGATGATGACGAACTTGTTGAACGCTATGGCGTATCAATTCCAGTTATCAAATTTCCTGATAATAGTGAATTGAATTGGCCTTTTGAGACACAAGACATTGAAAACAAGTTAACCTTATAAAAATCGTAGGTTGGGTTTTAACCCAACATGTTGGACTAAAGTCCAACCTACACCACTATCAATAGGTATTCCAACCCAAATAATGACAATCCAATATATAGACACCCAAGCCGCACTAAGCACATTCTGTCAGCAAATATCTGATGCGACATGGATGACAGTTGATACCGAGTTCCTACGCGAAAAGACGTATTACCCACAGCTGTGCTTGATCCAAATCGCTACCGACGACCATATTGCCTGTATTGATCCCTTGGCTCTTGACGATTTAAGCCCGATTTTAGACTTAATTTACAATCCTGATATTGCCGTTGTCTTTCATGCCGCGCGCCAAGATCTTGAGCTTTTGTATTTAATGCGAGATGAACTACCAAGCAATGTATTTGATACTCAAATTGCAGCGACGGTACTTGGTTATGGCGAACAAATTGGCTATGGCAATCTTGTTAAGCAATGTATTGATGTTGACTTGGACAAAGCGCACTCACGTACAGACTGGACTAAACGTCCGCTAGATCCTGCTCAAATTGAATATGCCGCAGATGATGTTCGTTATTTACGCGATGTGTACAAACTACTCACACAACAGCTTGCAGATAAAAATCGCACTCATTGGCTAGATGATGACTTTGCCACCTTAACAAACTTAGACACTTACAAGCCTGTTCCGGATAATAGCTGGCGAAAAGTTAAAGGATTTGGTCGTTTAAAAGGTATTCAACTCGCCATTTTGCAACGGCTAGCGGCATGGCGTGAACAACGCGCGATTAAATCAAATCGCCCTCGTCGTTGGATATTAAAAGATGATGTATTGCTTGACCTAGCCAAGCTTGCACCTGATTCTACTGATAAATTCAGCCTTATTCGCAATTTGGAAGCCGGCACAATCAAACATCATGGCGAAACACTGTTAGCAGAAATCAAACTAGCCAAATCAACACCCAAAGAACAATGGCCAGTATTGAAAAAAGTACAACCACTCACACAACAACAAAATGCAATTGCCGATGCATTAATGGCATTGCTTAGAAAGTTTTGTGATGAACAATCTATCTCACCCGTCGCAGTCGCCTCACGCAAAGAGATTGAACGCCTTGTCGCCGGTGATAAAGATTTACCAATAGCCCAAGGCTGGCGCAATGAAATTGTCGGTGTCCATTTGCAAGCATTTATTGATGGTAAACTATCCATTACAGCCGATACAAAACAGTTAAATACAACAACGTAATTTCAACATACAGCCAGCAACCGTAGGTTGGACTTCAGTCCAACTTCCAGCTTCTATAAAATGCCCAGTCGGGTTAAAATCCGACCTACAAAAAGGATAAATCTATGTCAGCATTAATCTGTGGTTCATTTGCCTACGACACCATTATGGTTTTCCCCGATCAATTCAAAAATCACATCCTCCCCGACAAAGTACACATGCTTAATGTTGCCTTTTTAGTGCCTGACTTACGCCGTGAATTTGGTGGTTGTGCCGGTAATATTGCCTACAACTTACAGTTACTCGGTGATGAACCAATCCCAATGGGAACAGTAGGCAGTGACTTTGCCAGCTATGCTACATGGATGGATAAACACAGCATCAACCGCCGCCATGTTCACGTAAAAAGTGGCAGCTACACAGCCCAAGCATTTATCACCACCGATATGGACGACAATCAAATCACCGCATTTCACCCCGGTGCAATGAACTTATCTCACGAAACGGCCATTAGCGAAGCGAAAGACATCAAGCTTGCTATCGTTGCTCCAGATGGTCGTGATGGCATGATTCTACATGCACAACAATTAACCGAGGCTGGTATTCCATTTATATTCGATCCAGGTCAAGGTCTACCAATGTTTGATGGTGACGACTTAATGAAGTTTGCCAAACAAGCGACCTATATCGCCCTCAATGATTATGAAGCACAGCTATTTGAAGACAGAACAGGCTTATCTCCCAATGAAATAGCCGAGCATGTAGAAGCCCTTATCATTACTCGTGGTGGTGAAGGATCGCATATCTACACCGATGGCAAACGCATTGAGAAGATGGTTCTACAATACCCTGTAAAGAGGTGGTAGACAGCTTTAGTTCTCAACTAGAAATAAAATACTTTTTCAAGAAAAATGAAAAGCCTGCCAT
>DAOUSV010000080.1 GCA_030627065.1 Piscirickettsiaceae bacterium
AGACTTAATGATAAGGAGTGTTTTTAGTGTGGCGACTGCTTCATCAAAAAGTATTATTCTTTATTTATTGGTAATACACAGTTTGATGTTAGTCACTTTACTCAGTCTAATTACATTTTTATGGTGGGCATTACTTATTATTGTGCTGATGTTATTAAGTTTTAGCTACTTTTTCCAGCAAACTAGATGTCTGGTAAAACTTGAACGTGATGCTGATGATAATTGGTATTGCCACTATAAAAATGGTCGATCACTAGAAAAATTGAGATTGACGAGTAGCGTTGTAAATTCAGCCTTTGTCATTGTGTATTTTAAGAGAAAGTCTTTTTGGCAATGTTCTAGCGCTATCATTATGGCGGATGCAGTTGATGCTGATTTATTTCGACAATTACGAGTGTATTGCCGTGCCCCTAAGACTTTCCATAAATAATCGTATTTTGAGCTGGCTGATTAGTATCGAGGTTAGGATAATCTAAGGTGTAATGCAAGCCACGGCTTTCTTTACGCTGTAATGCCGAGTTAATAATTAAGTCGGCAATATCAGCAAGGTTACGCAATTCGAGTAGGTCACTAGTAATATGATGCTGACTATAATAGTCATCGATTTCTTGCTGTAACAAGTTTAGGCGTTGTTTTGCTTTATATAAGCGTTCATTACTACGCACAATACCCACATAATCCCACATGAAGCGGCGTAATTCATCCCAGTTATGACTAATTGAGATTGCTTCTTTAGCGGGCTGAACTCGGCTTGCATCCCATGCCGGGATTATAGGGTTATCATTATGTATGGGTAATTGTTGTTTTATGTCTTCGGCAGCAGAATGAGCAAAAACAAGGCATTCTAATAAGGAGTTACTTGCCATACGGTTTGCACCATGAAACCCGGTATGTGCTGTTTCACCAATAGCATAAAGTCCTGCAATATCAGTACGACCATATAAGTCTGTCATTATGCCGCCGCAGCTATAATGTGCAGCGGGAACAACAGGGATAGGTTCTTGCGTCATATCAATACCAAAACGTAGGCAACGCTGATGAATAGTTGGGAAGTGTTCTTCGATAAAGTCGTTTGATTTATGACTAATATCAAGGTAAACACAATCATCACCGAGGCGCTTCATTTGATGATCTATAGCTCTAGCAACAATATCTCGTGGTGCTAATTCCGCTTTCGGGTGGAAGTCCGCCATAAACTCATCGCCATTGGCCAAGCGTAGTTTTGCACCTTCGCCGCGTAATGCTTCACTGATTAAAAATGATTTTGCTTTTGGATGATATAAGCAAGTAGGGTGAAATTGAATAAACTCCATATTGGCAACGCGACACCCTGCGCGCCAGCCCATTGCCGTACCATCACCTGTCGATACATCAGGGTTACTGGTATAAAGGTAGACCTTGCCTGCACCACCTGTTGCCATCACCGTAATCGGTGCAATAAAGGTTTGTACGGTATCTGTTTTAATATCGAGAACATAGCAGCCCAAACATTCATTATCTGATTGATCTAACTGTTTGTTGCTGGTGATCAGATCGATACCAATATGATAGGGGAATAAATGTATATTGGAATGTGCTTTAGCCTTAGCCAGTAAAGTTGTTTCAACTTCACGCCCGGTGGCATCTGATGCATGAATAATACGGCGATGGCTATGGCCACCTTCTTGTGTCAGGTGATATGTTTCTGATGTAACACCATCTTTGGTAAATGACACGCCCTGATCGATTAACCATTCAATACTTTTTCGTGCTTGTTTAACCGTAAACTGCACCACGTCTTCATCGCATAATCCAGCACCTGAGGTAACGGTATCATTACTATGAGACTGCAAAGAATCCATCTCATCAAGTACAACAGAAATGCCGCCTTGAGCATAAAGTGAAGCACCTTCTTCTAGTTTGGCTTTTGATAGTACGGCCACACGGGCTGAATCAGAGAGTTGTAAGGCGAGTGTTAGGCCTGCCGTGCCACTGCCAATAATAAGAACATCAAAATGATAAGGTTTTGTCATCTGAAAATAAAATAGGAGAATTAAGTAGTGTTATTTTGCACTGTATACCAAGTAGATGTCTAGTTATAAGCTTAAATTCTAAGTCTGAAGTGTTATTATGGGGCTAGGTTGTTAGTAAAAATAATATGGGTGACAAATTATCATATAGCCACGAAGGTGAAGTGTATCTGGAACAAAATGGTGGGGTAGTCCTGTTATCTTAATTTTAAAGAGTAATTAAAAAAATGAATAAACCCAAAGTATTATTCATAGATGACATTATTATTAATGCTCAGTTGAAAGCTCTTTATTCGGGTGTTTATTCGATTGCTGCAAGTGCTGCCATACTGGTGTGTTTGTTATATTATATGTTCAATGAAGGCGCATCTTATTCAACGGTGAGTTTGTTAGGGATTGTGTTAGTTTTATTTTCTTATGTAGTACGTACTGCGGATGCGCATTCTTACTTCCACAGGAAACGGGAAGATAATCCTTATTGGCTGCAACGATTCACGATTTTTTCTACATTAAGCCCTATTGCATGGAGTGTGTTTTTAATTGGCTTATATCCAATTAAAGATCTTAATAAGATGATGATAGCATTCATTCTTATTGGCATTGCGATGTCTGCGGTATCAACATTAAGTTATAGCAAGAAGGTGATACGCTATTATCTTAGCTTTCTTTTTATTCCATTCATAGTGATGCTTTACCTTGATAATAATTACACATCGTCAGGTATATTAGTTTTTACCACGCTATTTTATTTATTTTTATTTATTCAAACTCAAAAGCTACATTTCAATTATCTTGAAAATATTCAAGTTAAAATAATAAATCAAGAGCAGCTGACGGAGTTGGAAAATCTAAAATCAGCAATAGATTTACATTCAATAGTGAGTGTCACAGATGTGAAAGGTAATATTACTTATGTAAATGATAAATTTGAAAAACTTAGCTTGTATACTGGTGATGAGTTAATAGGAAAAAATCATCGGATATTACATTCAGGATATAACTATCCAAGTAACTTCTATCCTGATATGTGGGATACCTTAACAAAAGGTAACTATTGGAAAGGTGAAATTAGAAATAGGGCAAAAGACAATTCATATTATTGGATTTTATCGACGATTGTTCCATTTATGAATGAGCATGGTCAACCTGAGAAATATATAGCAATTAGTACGGATATTACACCGGTAAAAGAATTAGAAGAGGGGCTGAAGCAATCAAATGACTTGCTGAGAGCAGAACAATTAATCACGCAGCAAGAAACTCAACGGCTTGATACAATTATTAATATGGCAATGGACGCGTCCATTCAAATGAATGAAGACGGCTGTATCGTCGGTTGGAATAAACAAGCTGAGAATATGTTTGGAAGATCGAAAGACGAGGTTATGGGAAAAGAACTACACCCGTTAATTCTTCCTAAGAAATACCATGAAAGGCATATTGCAGGTTTTAAGCGTTACTTAGAGGTCGGTGAGTCATGTCATTTCAGTAGTCCTTTGGAGATAACGGTTCTAGACTCTAAAGGTGTTGAGTTTCCAGTTAAAGTATCAGTCTCTCTTGTTAAGAATAAGGAGAAATATGAGTTTTCAGGATTCTTACATGATTTAAGAAAACAAAGAAAGCATGAAAAATCTATTTTAGATGAGGCTGAAAAAGCAAAAAAAGTTGGAAAAGAATTAATTGAAGCTAATAAAGCAAAGTCAGAGTTTTTAGCTAATATGTCGCATGAACTTCGTACTCCTATGCATGGTATTTTAAGCTTTGCTAAGTTTGGAGTTAAGAAGGCTGATAGTGTCTCTAAAGAAAAACTGACACAATATTTTTCCAATATTTTAATGAGTGGCGAGCGTTTACTTGTTTTACTTGATGATTTACTTGATCTATCTAAACTTGAAGCAGGTAAAATGATATTGAGAAAAGAAGATGCTAATTTAGTTAAACTAGTTAAGATATGCCTTGTTGAGCAAGAGCAAATAATGAAAGATCTTGGGATAACAGTGACTATGATAGTTGGTGATGATGCGGGTATCGGAGTGTTTGATAAAGCAGGAATTAGCCAGGTTATTGTTAATGTTTTATCGAATGCTATTAAGTTTAGCCCTGAAAATAGCACGATCAATATTATGATTGTTCAAGATGGGGATAATCTTAAGTTTAGTATGCAGGATCAAGGATTAGGGATCCCGCAGAGAGAATTAAAAGAAATATTTGATGCCTTTATACAAAGTAGCAAGACGGATACAGGGGCAGGTGGAACTGGATTAGGTTTGGCTATTTGTAAAAAAATCATTGAAGGTCATGATGGTGAAATATGGGCTGAAAATGGCAAAAATGGAGGTGCGTTGTTCACATTTGTTATTCCTGCTAGGAGTAATGTTGGAGAATACAGATATAAATAATTAATTTTATTTAACGTCATTTCATTGTTATAGGGAACAAACTTAAATCACTATGGTCAATCAAGTTACAGGTAAAGATAATCTTCGGCTAGTGGATGTTGACCGGGATAAAGGATGAGCGTGGATTTAGAGCTAGTACAACGTGTGCAGGCTGGAGATAAGGGTGCATTTGATGTGTTGATTATAAAATATCAACAACGGATTGTGCATGTTATTACAGGTTTTGTGCATGATCCTGTTGAGGCATTGGATGTTGCACAAGAAGCATTTATTAAAGCCTATCGAGCGTTACCAAATTTTCGTGGTGATAGTGCATTTTATACATGGCTTTATCGTATAGCTGTCAATACGGCAAAAAACTATCTAACGGCAAGGGCAAGAAGACCACCTGCAAGTGATGTTGATGCGATGGATGCGACAAATTTCTATGATGCTCCAGAATTGAAAGAGTTTGAAACGCCAGAAAGTAGTTTAATGAGCGATGAGCTTGAGCAGAAAATTCATCAAGCCATCGATTCCTTGCCAGAAGAAACCGCCGCGGCAATTAGGTTACGAGAGTTTGAAGGTTTGAGTTATGAAGAAATCGCTCAGGCATTAGATTGCCCAATAGGGACCGTACGATCGAGAATATTTCGTGCACGTGAAGCGATAGATAAACAAATACAAGAAATTATGAGTGAAGGGGATGAGCAATGACAGTCAATCAAAATGAATTATTGTCAGCGTTAGTTGATGGCGAATTGCAAGGTGAAGAGTTAGAACAAGCCTTAGATTTATTGCAGTCAGACAAGCAAGCAATGGCGCAATTTCAGCGATATCAAATAGTAAAAGATGCCTTACATGGTCATGTATCGACACATAAAAATTCTGACCTAACAATACGAATCTCAGACAGTTTAAGAGATGAACCGACCTTTTCTAATAAAAGTGCACAGATCATTTCTTTTCCGAAACAGTTTTGGAAGCAAGCATCTAGTTTGGCTGTGGCAGCTTCGATTGGCGCATTAGCTGTTATCGGAATGACAACCGAGCCTCAAGTATCTGAACATACTATGGCTGCAATGGATGCATCACCGACGTCTATTATCATCGCTAAAAAAACAGATCGTTGGACAGTGGATGAGTCAGAAATAGAAGATAGATTGAATACCTATTTGCTAGATCATAATGAGTATACGAATACATCAGATGTCTTTTCCTATGCTCGTGTTGTTTCATATAGTGTAGGGCAATAAGGTGCCAATAGTATATCGAGTTTTTATAGGGCTAATCTTAACTGCCGCATCTATAACTGCCTATGCAAATGATGCTGCAGTATTACTAGAGCGTACAAGTATAGCGGCCAAACAGTTGAATTATGATGGTATATTTGCACTGCAAGCTGGTGAGAAACTGCAGTCTATTCGCATTATTCATCGTAAAAATAAGGAGGGTGAAGCTGAGCGGCTTATTTCCTTAAGCGGTGTTGAAAGAGAGTTGATTCGTACGGATAACACGGTGATCTGCGTGTACCCGGAAGGCGAAAAGATGCAGCCGAATCACCAACCTTTGGGACGTGGATTCCCTAGTGATTTATTAAGCCGATTAAGTTTGGCAATGCCCTATTATAATGAATCATTAGGCGGACAAGGACGTGTTGCAGGGCATAAAGCTCAGGAAGTAAACCTCATACCAAAAGATAATTATCGTTATGCTTATCGGTTATGGATAGCTAAAGAGTCGGACTTGTTATTACAGTCAGATTTAGTGGCTGAAGATGGTCGAGTACTTGAAAAGTTTGCCTTCTCATCTGTTGAGATGGGACTTGAGATCCCAGAACTGCTACTCAAGCCTCAAATGCAAGGTAATACTATGTCTTGGGAGCGTGTTAAGCCTACATCAGGTCAGACTGGCGTGATTGAACTAAAATCAAACTGGAAGATAGCATGGTTACCAGAAGGATTTAATCTTATTGTGCATCAAAACCGTATCAAAGCAAGAAATGGAGCGGCTGTTGAACAACGAGTTTATAGCGATGGCTTAAGTTCTATTTCTATATTTTCCGAAAAAATACGGGCACGACATAGTCATTTACATGGCGGATCTCAAATGGGTGCCGTCAATGCATTTGGCAGTATTATCAATGCACACTTTGTTACTGTTGTAGGCTCAGTACCCGCGCGAACAGTAGAAAAAGTCGGTAACGCAATTGAATATAATGATTGAACAATCAGCCAAAGTTATCAGCTCTGATAATGAGACTGTTTCCTTAGAAGTTGAACGCCAATCTACGTGTAGTGCGTGTAAAGTAAGACAAGGTTGTGGCACAGCGATGTTAGCTGAACATGTAGGCAAACGGTTTTCTCATATTACAGTGCCTAAAACGGCTGATGTAAACATTGGGCAACAAGTACAGTTAGCAATCCCAGAAGAGACCTTGATAC
>DAOUSV010000037.1 GCA_030627065.1 Piscirickettsiaceae bacterium
GATAAAATCGACAAAATATTACACGGGATCAAATCATGAAATTAGATCAGGTTTGTTTCCGTACTCGCCACCTTGATGAGCCGTGGACAATGGAGTCTTATCGCAGTGTCGGTGGCTATGAAGTTTTAGAAAAAATACTAAAAGAAAACACACGTCCAGAAGAAATTATTGATCAGCTAAAAGATTCAGCACTGCGTGGTCGTGGTGGTGCAGGTTTCCCTACTGGCTTGAAGTGGAGCTTTATGCCACGTCGTTTACCGGGTGCTAAATATATCGTATGTAATTCAGATGAAGGCGAGCCGGGTACATGTAAAGATCGCGATATCTTACGTTTTAACCCCCATCAAGTTGTTGAAGGGATGATTATTGCCGGTTATACCATTGGCGCTCAATCTGGATATAACTATATTCGTGGTGAATTCGTTGAGCCCTTTGAACGCTTTGAAGCAGCAATTCAAGAAGCGAAAGATGCCGGTTATTTAGGCAAAAATATTCTAGGTTCTAAATTTAGTTTTGAGCTTTATACGCAACCCGGTGCAGGTGCCTATATTTGTGGTGAAGAGACTGCATTATTAGAATCTATTGAAGGCAAAAAAGGCCAACCAAGATATAAGCCACCATTTCCAGCAGGTTATGGGCTTTATGGTCGTCCAACTACGGTTAATAACACTGAAACATTGGCATCTGTCCCTGTTATTTTACAAAAAGGTGGCGATTGGTTTCATGAATTAGGTACACCAAATAATGGCGGCAGTAAGATATTTAGCGTATCAGGCCACGTTAATAAACCCGGAAATTATGAAGTGCCAATGGGTACGCCATTTTCAGAGTTATTAGAACTCGCAGGTGGTATTCGTAATGGTAATAAGATTAAAGCAGTTATTCCAGGTGGTAGTTCAACGCCAATCGTTCCCGGTGAAGCAATGATGGGTGTCGCCATGAGTTATGACGGTATTAGTCGTGGTGGTTCAATGTTAGGCGCCGGATCTGTGATTGTGATGGATGAAACAACCTGCATGGTAAAAGCCTTAGAGCGTATTGCCGAGTTTTATTATGAAGAATCTTGTGGTCAATGTACGCCTTGTCGTGAGGGTACGGGTTGGTTATATCGCGTTGTAAAACGTATTGAACATGGTGAAGGCACGCAGGAAGATTTAGATCGCCTGCTTGATGTGGCGAAGAATATTAATGGCAATACCATTTGTGCATTAGGTGATGCTGCCGCCGCACCTGTAATGAGTTTTATCAAACATTTCCGTGATGAATTTCAATACCATATTGATAATAAATGCTGTCAGGTGAAAAACTAATGGTTAATATCGAAATCGACGGCATCCCACTAAAAGTGGACTCAGCAAAAATGATTATTCAAGCGGCTGATGAAGCTGGCATTGATATTCCACGTTTTTGCTATCACAAGAAATTATCTATCGCGGCAAACTGCCGTATGTGTTTGATCGAGGTTGCTCAATCTCGCAAAGCTTTACCTGCCTGTGCTACACCTGTGACGGAAGGCATGAAGATCTTCACTCATTCAAAAGTAGCCAAAGATGCCCAGCGTGGCGTGATGGAATTTTTGTTGATTAATCACCCGCTTGATTGTCCAATTTGTGATCAAGGTGGCGAGTGTGAATTACAAGATACGGCTGTCGGTTATGGTGGTGGTGTTGGTCGATTTAGTGAAGGAAAACGTGTAGTTAAAGATAAAGAAGTAGGCTCTTTAATTAATATGGACATGACACGGTGCATTCATTGCACACGCTGTGTACGTTTTGGTGAAGAGATTGCTGGTATCAAAGAACTTGGCTCAACCGGTCGTGGTGAGCATATGGAAATTGGTACGTATATTGAGAAAAGCCTAGTTTCTGAATTATCAGGCAATATTATCGACCTTTGTCCTGTTGGTGCATTAACATCGAAACCTTTCCGTTATCGTGCACGTGCATGGGAGTTAACCGCTCATCCATCTATTGCGCCGCATGATGCTGTGGGTTCTAATATTGAATTTCATACACGTCGTAATAATGTGATGCGTGTTGTACCTAGAGATAATGAAGAATTAAATGAAACATGGTTATCTGATCGTGATCGTTTTAGTTATCTTGGTTTAGAGCATGAGCAACGTGCATTAAAGCCAATGGTTAAGCAAAACGGTGAGTGGCAAAAAACCGATTGGGAAACAGCATTACAAGCAGCTATTGATGGCTTAAAAGTCATTAAAACCAAACACGGCGCAGATCAAATTACCGGTTTAATCTCACCGACATCAACACTTGAAGAATCATATTTATTTCAAAAGCTAGTGCGTGGATTAGGCTCTAACAATATTGATCATCGTATACGTCAGCAAGATTTTGCCGATCAAGACGCTGATTATAGCTATGAAGACTGGTGTTTGGCCGATATTGAAAGTAGTTACGATATTATCTTAGTAGGCTGTAATATTCGTGCAGAGCAACCTATTATTGCTCATCGTATTCGACAAGCTGCTTTATTAGGCACACCGATTACGGATATTAATTTCTTTAAATCTGATTTATTAGTGCCTGTTGCGAATTCGGTTGTTGTTGATGCAAAAGGTATGTTATCGCTCTTATCAGGTATTGCAAAAGCATTAATAGCATTGGCAAGTAATCATAATAAATCATGGTTAGATTTGTTGATTAATGTTGTACCAAGCGCACAAGAACAAAATATTGCTATGCGAATTTCAAATAGCAAAAAATCAACTTTATTCCTTGGTGCGTTAGCTAAAAATCATCCACAAGCTAGTAAGATAAAAGCATTAACCCATTTTATTGCTGACTTAACAGATAGCACCATGATTGTGCTGGCAACAGCAAATTCAAACGCATCAGAAATTGCAGGTGCAGTGCCAAATCAAGCTGCAGCATATCAAAAAACAGAAGCTGCAGGGCTAGATGCGCAGCAAGTTTGGCAACAAAGTTTACGTTCTTATATATTGATGGGTGTTGAACCTGAATTAGATTGTGCTGATCCAGTGCAGGCAATGGCTTCATTACAACAAGCGAGTTTTGTTGTTTCGATGAATAGTTATGTGACGGATAAAATGCTGGCTTATAGTGATGTTATTTTACCTATTGCCAGCTTTGCTGAAACATCAGGTACCTTTGTCGGAATTGATGGTCAATGGCAGAGTTTTAGTGGTGCGGTTGCAGCGAAAGGTGATTCAAGACCTGGCTGGAAAGTGTTACGTGTATTAGGTAATGTAGCCAAGTTAAGTAATTTTGATTATGTGTCTTCTCAAGATGTCCGTGATGAAGTGCAAGATCAAATAAACCTAGCATCACCCAATGAAAAAACGAATTTTATTCCAGCAAGTTTAGAATCAAATAGTGATTTAATGCTGATATCAGAAGTACCTGCTTATCAGTGTGATGCGGTTACTCGACGTAGTGATGCGTTACAGATAACTATTGAAAATCAGCGTGTAAATACAGTTCGTATGAATAGTAATGAAGCAGAAAAACACAATGTAAGCCAAGCTGAACTTATTGTGATTACGCAAGGTGATAATTCTGTTGAAATGCCATTTGAGATCGATAATAGCATTGCTGATGGCTGTATTTATGTCGCTGCAGGAGTGACGACAACATCACAGTTAGGTGCAGGGTTTTCTAATGTCTCTGTGCAAGGAGGTTCGCAATGATTGATTGGATTATTGTTAATGCCACATTGCTAATCGAATGGGTCATGGCGGCGACTGTGTTATATACAGCACTAAAAATTGTGGCGATAATTGCGCCATTAATGATCGGTGTTGCATATTTAACTTATGCAGAGCGTAAAGTTATCGGCTTTATTCAAGTACGAATTGGCCCCAATCGCGTTGGACCTTACGGTTTGTTACAGCCCATTGCAGATGGTTTGAAGCTGGCGTTAAAAGAAGTTATTTTCCCATCGAAATCGAATTTATATTTATTCTTAATTGCACCGGTATTAGCTATTGGTCCAGCTTTGGCAGCATGGGCTGTGATGCCTTTTGATGCGACTATGACTTTGGCTAATATTGATGCGGGCTTACTATATATATTGGCAATAACATCAATGGGTGTTTACGGAATTATCATTGCTGGTTGGGCATCTAATTCGCGTTATGCTTTCCTTGGTGCATTACGTTCTGCCGCCCAAGTAGTATCCTATGAAATTGCTATGGGTTTTGCCTTGGTCGGCGTATTGATTGCGGCAGGAAGTTTAAATTTAGGCGAAATTGTACTGGCACAGCAGGGCTGTATTTTCAGTTGGTTCTGGTTGCCTTTGTTTCCCTTATTTGTGGTGTATTTTATCTCAGGTGTAGCTGAAACTAATCGAGCGCCTTTTGATGTGTCAGAAGGAGAGTCAGAGATCGTAGCTGGCTTCCATGTCGAATACTCAGGCATGGCCTTTGCTGTGTTCTTCTTAGCTGAATATGCTGATATGATTTTGATTTCCATGCTGGCTGCAGTGCTGTTTATGGGCGGTTGGTTATCACCATTTCAAGGCATTGCAGGTTTAGAAAGTCTGTTTGCATGGGTACCCGGCATTGTTTGGTTGTTAATGAAAACCTGTATTTTCTTATTCCTCTATTTATGGTTTCGGGCGACATTCCCACGCTATCGTTATGATCAAATCATGCGTTTGGGCTGGAAAGTGTTTATTCCTGTGACCTTAGTTTGGTTAATGGTGGTGGCAACAGCACAAGTATTTGATATTGGTCCTTGGTTTACGGAGGGCATGTCATGAAAGATGAGATAAAGCATTTCTTTAAAAGCTTCTTATTATGGGAGTTGCTATTAGGTTTGAAGCTAACGGGACGTTATCTGTTTGCTAAAAAGATCACCGTGCAATATCCAGAAGAAAAAACACCCCAATCTCCACGGTTCCGAGGCTTGCATGCTCTACGTCGTTATCCAAATGGTGAGGAACGCTGCATCGGTTGTAAATTATGTGAAGCAACCTGTCCTGCTTTAGCGATTACTATTGATACTGAGCCTCGCGAAGATGGTTCGCGTCGCACCACACGTTATGAGATTGATTTATTTAAGTGTATTTTCTGTGGATTTTGTGAGGAATCATGTCCGGTTGATTCGATAGTTGAAACACGGGTGTTTGATTATCACTTTGAAAATCGTGGCGAGAATATTATGACGAAAGAGAAGTTATTGGCAGTTGGCGATGAACATGAAACTCAAATAGCGGCTGATCGTGCTGTTGATGCGAGATATAGATAATGGAACAGATCATCTTTTATGTTTTTTCGGTTATTTTATTGTTTGCTGCCACCATGGTGGTGACAGTACGTAATCCAGTGCGAGCTGCATTGTTCTTGATTCTGGCTTTTTTCACCAGCTCGGGTATTTGGATGATCTTAGAAGCCGAGTTTTTGGCGTTAACATTGGTATTAGTTTATGTCGGCGCTGTAATGGTGTTGTTCTTATTTGTGGTGATGATGCTGGATATTGACTTGGCACCCTTGCAAGAAGGATTTACTAAATATTTGCCATTAGGTATTTTAGTAGCGGCGCTGATTACCATGGAAATGATTGCTGTTTTGGGTGCATCACATTTTGGTTTAGATATTGTGCCACCGCCGTTGCCCCATCCAGATGGATACAGCAATACCAAAGAGCTGGGCTTATTGCTCTATACCGTTTATGTGTATCCGTTTGAGATAGCATCAGTGATCTTAACGGTAGCAATTGTGGCGGCAATTACACTGACATTACGTGAAAAGAAAAGTAAGTTCCAAGATGTTGATAAGCAAATTAGAGTGCAAGCTAAAGATAGACTTAGAATTATCAAAATGGATGCCGTTAAACGACCGACTGACGAGGAGGCGACATCATGATTGCATTATCTGATTGCCTAATTCTTGGAGCTTTATTATTTAGCTTGTCGGTTGCGGGTATTTTTATCAACCGTAAAAACATCATTATTTTATTAATGTGTGTTGAATTGATGTTGTTGGCTGTAAATCTGAATTTTATTGCCTTTTCACACTTCTCTGGTGATATGGCTGGGCAGGTTTTTGTATTCTTTATCTTAACCGTCGCCGCTGCTGAAGCTGCGATAGGTTTGGCAATATTAGTGGTGTTATTCCGCAATCGACAGACCATTAATGTGGCTGATTTGGATAGTTTAAAAGGCTAGATGATGAATCAAACGTTATTACTCACCCTAGCACTCGCGCCCTTAGTCGGCAGTATTATTGCGGGCTTCTTTGGCAATAAAATTGGTAATGCTTGGTCGCATCGTGCGGCGATTTCTGGTGTTGCTATTGCCTTTGGCTTGTCAGCTTGGGTATTGAAGCTGGTTGTTGTTGATGGTGAATCTTATAATCAGCAAGTTTATCAGTGGTTACAAGCTGGATCGTTGAGCCTTGAAGTGGGCTTTATGGTTGATGCCTTAACGGCAATGATGATGGTAGTTGTAACCTTTGTTTCGCTAATGGTGCATATTTATACCATTGCTTATATGCGTGATGATGACGGTTATAGCCGCTTCTTTAGCTATATTTCCTTGTTTACCTTCTCGATGCTGATGTTAGTGATGGCCAACAACTTTATGCAGTTGTTTTTTGGTTGGGAAGCCGTGGGTTTAGTGTCTTATCTACTGATTGGTTTTTGGTATAAAAAGCCAACCGCGATTTATGCCAATTTAAAAGCCTTCTTAGTTAACCGTGTTGGTGATTTTGGCTTCTTATTAGGGATTGCTGGCGTCTTGATGTATGCCGGAAGTTTGGATTATGTCACCGTGTTTGCTCAAGCACCGGCGATGGCTGAACAAACAACGCAACTGTTTTCAGGCCATGATTGGTCGGTGATGACGATTATTTGTATCTTATTATTTATTGGTGCCATGGGTAAATCAGCCCAAGTTCCTTTGCATGTTTGGCTACCTGATTCGATGGAAGGGCCTACGCCTATTTCAGCATTGATTCATGCAGCAACGATGGTTACAGCAGGTATTTTTATGGTGACACGTATGTCGCCGTTATTTGAATTTTCCGAAACGGCCTTGTCATTTGTATTGGTCATTGGTGCGATTACCGCCTTATTTATGGGCTTACTGGGTCTAATTCAGAACGATATTAAGCGAGTGATCGCTTATTCGACCTTGTCTCAATTAGGTTATATGACCGTTGCCTTGGGTGCTTCAGCTTATGCATCTGGTGTATTCCATCTTATGACACATGCTTTCTTCAAGGCTTTATTATTCTTGGGTGCGGGTTCGGTGATCATGGCAATGCATCATCAACAAGATATTCGTAAAATGGGTGGATTGAAGAAATATATGCCAATCACCTATTGGACGGCATTGATTGGTTCTTTAGCTTTAATTGGCTTCCCAGGTTTAGCAGGCTTCTTCTCCAAAGACTCTATTATTGAAGCTGTTCATGCTTCACAGATAGCAGGTAGTGGCTTTGCCTACTTTGCTGTGTTAGCAGGCGTATTTATTACGGCTTTATATAGCTTTAGACTGTTTTTCTTAGTCTTCCATGGTAAAGAACGCTTTGATATAAATAGCGGTCATTTACCACATGAGTCACCAGCAACCGTGACAATACCACTTATTTTATTAGCGATACCTTCGGTTATTGCTGGCTATTTAATTGGCGATATGGTGTTTGGTGATTTCTTTGGTAGTGCGATCTTTGTCCTCCCAGAACATGATGTGTTAAAACATGTAGGTGAAGAATTTCATGGTGCGTTTTCCTTTGTGCTTCATGGAATGAGTCAATTGCCGTTCTTGCTCGCAATGGCAGGTATTGTTACTGCATATTACCTCTATATGGTGCGCGTTGACTTGCCCGCTAAGATTCAGCAACGATTCCAGTGGTTGCATCGTATTTTGGATAATAAATATGGCTTTGATGATTTCAACGCAAAAGTATTTGCAGGTGGCTCACGTATGATAGGTGATCTGTTGTGGAAAGTCGGCGATCAGAAGATTATTGATGGTGCTATCGTCAATGGCACGGCTAAAACGGTGGATGCAATATCGAAATTAGTGCGTCAGATGCAAACAGGCTATTTATACCACTATGCATTTGCCATGATTATTGGCTTGTATGTCTTACTTACTTATTTTGTAGTTTAATATTATGTTTACTAATCTTCCTTTATTAAGCTTACTAATTTGGTTTCCTATCTTAGGTGGTATTGCCGTTATTTTAAATGGTGATAACGCTAGAACTCGACCATTATCATTATTGATTTCAGTGATAACATTATTGTTATCAATCTGTTTATATATTGGTTTTGATAATACAACCCATCAGATGCAGTTTGCCGAACAGGCTTCGTGGATTGCCACCTTCAATATTAATTATGCATTAGGAATTGATGGCTTTTCGATGCCCTTGATTATATTGACTGCCTTTTCTACTGTGATCGTGGTGATTGCTGGCTGGGAAGTTATTCAACATCGAGCCAATCAATATATGGCGGCATTCCTTATTATGTCAGGCTTAATGATTGCGGTTTTTGCTGCATTAGATGCTATTTTATTCTATGTATTCTTTGAAGCTATGTTGATCCCACTATTCTTAGTGATTGGGATATGGGGCGGGCCTAATCGGGTTTATGCAACGATTAAATTCTTTTTATATACTTTGTTTGGCTCAGTATTTTTATTATTAGCCTTACTGTATTTACACCATGTTTCGGGTAGTTTCTCGATTTTAGATTTCCATGAAGTTAGTCTATCAATGCAGGAACAAATCTACTTATTCTTGGCATTTTTAATAGCCTTTGCCGTTAAAGTACCAATGTGGCCTGTACATACATGGTTGCCAGATGCTCATGTGGAAGCACCTACTGGTGGTTCAGTTATACTGGCGGCTATCACATTAAAGATCGGTGGTTATGGTTTAATACGCTTTGCTTTGCCGATTACTCCTGATGCCAGCATGGCACTTGATTGGTTGGTGATTGGTTTATCTTTAACTGCTGTGGTTTATATCGGTTTTGTAGCTTTAGCTCAATCAGATTTAAAGAAGCTCATCGCTTATTCCAGTATTGCTCATATGGGCTTTGTAACCTTAGGTTTGTTTATTGTCTTTAGAATTTTTGCTAATTCATCTACAGGAAGTGGGGCGGTATTAGCTGTAGAAGGCGCAATGGTACAAATGATTTCACATGGTTTTATCGCCGCGGCAATGTTCTTATCGGTCGGCGTGTTATATGACCGTATGCATACCCGTGAAATAAGTGCCTATGGCGGTGTTATTAATAAAATGCCAATCTTTGGTGGCTTTGCAGTATTTTTTGCGATGGCGAATGCAGGACTGCCAGGTACATCGGGGTTTGTGGGGGAGTTTATGGTTATTTTAGCCTCATTCCAAGCTAACTTTTGGTATGCATTCTTAGCGGCAACTACCTTGATTTTAGGTGCAGCTTATACCTTATGGATGTTGAAGCGTGTGATGTTTGGTGAGGTTGCGAATGATAATGTGGCACAATTAACAGATATAAACCGTCGTGAATTTTGGATGTTGGCATCATTAGCAATAATTGTATTGTTAATTGGTCTATGGCCAGCACCGTTGACGGCAGTGATGCATGCCTCAGTTGAACATTTATTAACTCAAATTTCGCAGTCTAAACTATGACAAATAAGATAAATTTTGAAGTGGCCAATATGTCTTTGGCTTTGCCTGAAATGTTTATGCTAGCCATGGCATGTGTCATTTTACTTGTGGTGGCGTTTTTAGGTAAGAAAGGAACACACGTCGTTTATGGCTTAAGTCAATTAACATTAGCGATTACGGCAGTGCTAATTTATCAGTCGATGGGTGATGGCGGCGGTTTCACCTTTGATGGTACCTATATTAAAGATACCTTTAGTGATGTACTAAAGCTTGCGATATGTCTTATTAATATTGCCGTATTACTCTATTCAACCAGTTATTTGAAAGCACGAGATTTATTCAAGGGCGAATATTATGTGCTTGCCATATTCTCAACGTTAGGCATGATGATCATGGTGTCGGCGGCTAACTTCATTACAATTTATCTGGGGCTTGAGTTAATGTCATTGTGTTTATACGCGATGGTGGCAATCCATCGTGATTCTGCTGCTTGTACTGAAGCGGCAATGAAGTATTTCATTCTTGGAGCAATTGCTTCGGGTATGTTGCTTTATGGCATGTCAATAATCTATGGCGTAACCGGAAGCTTATCTATTACGACTATTAGTGAGACCATTCAAGCTGGCGGATTAAATGATACGGTATTGAGCTTTGGTCTGGTATTCTTAGTGATTGGCATAGGCTTTAAACTCGGTGCTGTGCCATTCCATATGTGGTTGCCTGATGTGTATCATGGCGCACCGACAGCAGTTACTTTATTTATTGCAACCACGCCTAAGATCGCTGCCTTTGCAATGGCAATGCGATTATTGGTTGATGGCTTAGGTGATGTGCAACAGTATTGGCACGGTATGTTAGTGATGTTATCTGTGATGTCGATGATTATCGGTAATGTGGTGGCAATCGCCCAAACAAACTTAAAACGAATGTTGGCATATTCAACTATTTCTCATGTAGGCTTTATCTTATTGGGTATCCTATCTGGAACCCAAGCAGGTTATGCAGCATCCATGTTTTATGTTGTCGTTTATGCCTTAATGAGCTTAGGCGCTTTTGGTATGATTATTTTAATGAGTCGCCAAGGATTTGAAGCAGATAATATTGAAGCCTACAAAGGCTTGAGCCAACGTAACCCTTGGTTTGCCCTAATGATGCTGATCTTGATGTTTTCAATGGCAGGTATTCCGCCATTAGTTGGCTTCTACGCTAAACTAACCGTTATTAAAGCGGTTGTGGATATTAACCTGATGTCTGTTGCTATAATTGCTGTGTTGATGTCAGTTATCGGTGCATTCTATTATTTACGCATTATTAAGGTGATGTATTTTGATAAACCTGATCAACGTGAAGAATTAGAAGCGCCGGCGGATATGCGAGTAATGATTAGTGTTAATGCCTTGACTGTATTTGGATTAGGTTTATTTCCAGGCTCATTATTAGCACTTTGTGCTTCTGTTTTTTCTTAATTAGGACTGTAAATGTCACCAGTAACGCTTATTCTTGTATTTCTTCTTGTTGCTAATTTACCGTGGTTAACAGAGCGTGTGTTTCTTGTTTACCCATTACAAGCTGGCAAGTCTGTTTTAGTAAGATTAATTGAGTTAATTGTCTTTTATTTCGCCAGCCTTCTGATTGCCATTGCGGCTGAAACTAAGTTTTCTGGCGATGTGTTTCCCCAACAGTGGGAATTTTTTGTAACTACATTTTGCATGTTCTTAGTGTTATCAGTTCCTGGTGTTATTTATCGTTATCAGTGGTTGGCAATGCGAAAAACCAGATCGTAAACAAGCAATATTCATCAAAAAAACGGGTTGAACTTCCCGCACTTTTTCTTTAAATACAGAGCTTTTAAATAATTAACTAGGCTAAAAGCCCAAAATCATTGAATACATATTTTTAAATGGTGTTTAATGTGCATCTAAGCCTAATTTAGTTTAAAATGTTCCGGTTTATTTTCGTGTTTTATACACATCCTTTAATTAGAGACGGAACAATGGCTGCAGATTTATCTAAATACAGAAATATCGGTATTTTCGCGCATGTAGATGCGGGTAAAACCACTACTACAGAGCGAATCTTAAAACTAACCGGTAAAATTCATAAAATCGGTGAAGTTCACGATGGTGAATCAACAATGGATTTCATGGATCAGGAAGCTGAGCGTGGAATAACCATCCAATCAGCGGCAACGACTTGTGAATGGGACGGTCATCGTTTAAACGTTATCGATACTCCTGGTCACGTAGATTTCACAATCGAA
>DAOUSV010000045.1 GCA_030627065.1 Piscirickettsiaceae bacterium
ACTACAGACAAAAACAGTAAGACATAAAGATAAAACTCAATGCTAATGCTCCATGATGGGACGTTATAACTGAAATGCTCTGTGAATGGAGTCCATGACTGAATTAATAATAAATTTGGTATGATTTCACCAATAGCTGTATGCCCTGTAAAAGGGATATTATTAAAAGTAAACTCAGCATATTTATATGCCGCCAACTTACCAAACTCCAATAACACAAAGACAGAAAACATAAAAATATGGAGTGGGTATAATCGAAAAAACCTAGCTTTCATAAAAATAGTAAACTTTAAATCTTTTCTAAATCCATAGCCATGAGCTAAAACAAAGCCACTTAGTACAAAGAAGAATTCTACAAATATTGAACTTCCTCTAAAAAACTCTAATTCAGTTACGCTACCAACTAAGTGCATATGAAAAACCACAACTGAAAGAGCGGCAAGCCCTCGAAAAGCATCTAGAGACCCAAACCTTTGATTCATAAATTGACCTTAGTATAAAATTATTTTATAGAGAATAAATATCCTGACCTGAGAAATAGGAGGCATAACTTGTTATTAACAGGAAATACTTTTCCCTGTAATTTCTATACATATAAGGACTATAACGCCTAGTAAATGGATAATCAAGATAAAACACTGCTGTAGAAGTGGGGCTTCAGAGCCAATAATGGAAATTTGTGTTTATTCTATACAGTCGGACTATAATGCCTAGTAAGTAGATAATAAAGGTTAAAGGGGGAGTAATATGGCTGTATTCCAAAGTAAATCACAAGGGCGATCTAAGTTTAAACCTCAGTCTATTAAAGTGATGGATCAAGTTCGGGAGGTGCTTCGCTATCATCATTATGCTAGACGAACGGAGGAGGCTTATGTGAAATGGATTTTAGCTTTTATTAGGTTTAATATTACGCAACACCCTAAATTGATGGGGAGGAAAGAAATTGAGTCTTTTTTATCCGATATGGCTACGAATAAAAATTATGCTGCTGCAACACAAAACCTTGCTTTCAATGCGATTATTTTTCTTTATAAACAGGTATTAGATTTGCCGATTGCCGATGATTTGGATCCTGTTCGTTCAAAAAAGCCCGTTCGGTTACCTGTGGTCTTAAGCCAAGAGGAGGCGGGAAAATTATTGGCTGTAATGACTGGAGTTCGATCGTTGATGGCTAAAATAATGTATGGCGGTGGTTTGAGAGTCATGGAAATATTGCGGCTGCGAATTCAAGATATTGATTTTGGCAACGGTTATTTGATGATTAGGGATGGTAAAGGCGGGAAAGATCGCACAACATTGTTAGCCCGCTCTATTGTTGATGAGTTAAAGCTGCATTTACTCGGAGTGCGACAATTATTTGAACAAGACTTTTTGCAAGGAGTAGCTGATGTTTATTTGCCTAATAATTTAGCAAAGAAATATCCTAAAGCGAGTTCATCATGGGAATGGCAATATGCTTTTCCTTCTCAGAAACTATCAACAGATCCTCGTAGTGGAAAAATACGGCGCCATCATTTGGATGAGTCTGGCTTACAAAAAGGCATCAGAGCGGCAAAAAACAAAGCCGGTATCGATAAGCGAGTAACATCACATACTTTACGTCATTCTTTTGCTACACATCTATTAGAAGCGGGCACAAATATTAGGGTTGTTCAAAAGTTATTAGGCCATGCTGATGTTAAAACGACAGAGATTTATACGCATGTCTTACAGCAGAATTTGAGTAGTGTGGTGAGTCCATTAGAGGCTGTATTGAATAACGATAACTAAGTTAACTTTCGTCTAACTTGCCATGTAGGCTGTTGTTGTTCATCAATAACCCCATATTTTATCAACCATTGTTTGGCATCCTCAGCATCTTGTTCAAACCATGTTTTGGCACTGCCTAGTCGGAATGTGTAGCCCCAACTATCCATGTCGGTCATCATACGGTCTTTGCCGATGCCATCGAGGTGGTCGGCGAGTAATATTTGTAGATAACACACGCCATTTTCTTCGTCATAATCACCTTCGGCATCGGTATCGAGTTTGGCACGTCTCAGTGGATCCATGCATATATAGTGACCAGATTCATGTAGGGCTGAGTGGACGGGGGTATCGTGGCGTAGATAGAGAATATTGCCGATGATGCCGGCTTCGCGTTCTCCGAAGAAGCTGCCGGGGATAGTGTCACTATCGGCTACATATTCTATTATTATGCCGTAGGGTTTGAGCAGTTCTGCTAGTTGCTGTTGTCGTTTCGGTGTGCAGTTTAAGACATTGGTCGGGTCGGGTTTAGACACGTCGTGCATCACCAATAATATGGTTAGTGACCATGCCTGCGAGGGTGAGCCCAAATATGGAAGGCATATAACTTGCTGTGCCATTGACGGCTCGTGCTCGGCCATGAGCAACGGGTTCTGGCGGTAATGCTGGTAATGGAGACTCAATTGAGTAGACTGCTTGTACGCCTCTTCCTACACCTCTGCGGCGTAAATGACGGCGAATCATTTTGGCAAGTTTACACATAGAGGTATCCATAATATCGCCAGTACGGATCATGCTGGGATCAAGTTTTCCACCTGCCCCCATGCTGGCAAAGATAGGTATTTTTCTTTTCCATGCGACTTCGATTAATGAGGCTTTGCTACTCATGCTATCAATGGCATCAATCACGACATCAAGATCAGAGTGTAATAGATCGTAGACACTTTCTGGGGTGATGAATTCTTTGATAATATTGAGTTTACAATCAGGATTAATATCTTTAATTCGTTCAGCCATGACGTCGGCTTTAGATATGCCAATATTTGAATTTAACGCAACAAGCTGGCGGTTTATATTAGAGCCTGAAACAACATCATGATCAACCAATGTCATTTCGCCCACGCCCATTCTAGCCAGTGCTTCGGCTGCATACGAGCCAACACCGCCGAGACCAGCAAGGAAAATATGGCTGGATTTTAAGCGTTCGATACCTTCATCACCGATTAAGATATGGGTGCGTTCAAATAGGGCGGATTGTGTCATGTTGTTGTGTTCACTTTTAAACGGTTATTAGTATCGCGATTGGTTTTGATAAGGGCGTTAGTGTCATCTGTATGGATATAGGATTTTGCCATGCGATCATAAAGCAATACATTGACCGATGCTGATAAATTCATACATGAGATTGTCGGTACAAAGACAACATAATCGGCTTTATCAATGACGTCTTGTTCGATAGAACCATCTTCAGGACCAAAAATATACAGCGCGCGTTCTGGGTGTTGAAACTCAGGCAAAGCAATGGCATTTTCGGCAAATTCGATACAGATTATTTTTACATTGTTATCCACCGACTCAAGCAAACAATCAGCTTGAGTAATGGGAATATCTTTACCAAGTTTGCGGCTCATATCTACCGAACGACCTGCACGTTTCATCGCTTGAGGATAACGAACGCCGGTATAAAACACGCTATCAACTTGATAATTAGCCGAGGCACGTAAAATAGCGCCGACATTATCGGGGCTTTTGGGGTTGATAAGACCAATACTGAGCTGTGTTTGAGTCATGATGTATATAGTGTTCCAACGCGGTCTAAATGTGTGAGATATAAGCGGGTGTCGAATTCTAATTGATGATAATCGGGCAACATATGAGTACAGAGTTGATAAAACGCTTTATTATGCTGTTTCTCTTTGAGATGTGCTAATTCATGTACGGTGATCATCATTAAAAAATCATCAGGCGCTTGTTTAAATACTGCACCAATACGAATTTCATTTTTAGATTTCAGCTTGCCACCTTGCACCCGAGAAACGAAAGAATGTAAGCCTAATGCTTGATGTAATACATTCAATTTATCATCAAAAACTACTTTGCTGAGAGGATTGGATTTACGTAAAAACTGGTTCTTCAAATCCATCACATAACTATAAAGTGCTTTATTATTGGTGATGTTGTGAGCGGTTGGATATTTCTGTAGTAGAAAGTCAGATAACTTATTTTGAGTGATCAAATTTTCCACTTGAGATTGTGTGGTTTCAGGGTAGCCCGAGAGATAATTTATTGATTTTGCCATTTTTTAATGTTGAAGCTTTATCAATAAATGACCTGTGAGATGCTCAATTTCATTATTTCTAAGACTAATTTGTTTGAGATAGAGCTTGCCGGATAGGCCTTTGCCACTGGCAGTAATGCTTAGTTTGTTAGCATCTTTAATGTCGATATTATTAGAGCGTGATGTGGAAAACGGTTGAAGAACATCACTTAAATCAAACAGAAGTTCATCACCTTGTAGAGTGCTCGCAGTAATAAGTCCAGATTTGTTTAATTTTAGGCTTAATTGATTATCATCCTCTAATAAAAAAAGGCGAGTATGACCGTTGCTTAGCCAGTCGATAGGCACAAAAATATCATAACCACTGATATTAAATGTACTTTGTTGATTAATGTTATTTGAGTCCATCAATCTAATTTGTCGATGATTGCTGCTACCTCCTAATTGCCAATAATCGACAAAATCAATACCCATCATATCGAGTATATTTTGCCCATCAAAGTGATTGCATGATGTTTTTCTTTCACAAACAAACTCATCATCAAATGCTTGTTGGTCTTTAATCCACGGGCGAAGTCTAAGCGCAGCATCATGTCGAACTAGATAAGTAGTAATAGAGCTAATTGATTTTTGTACTTCAAGAGCAGGTTGGTGTGTTACTTGAACTTTGCCATCAATTAATAAGTTATTGTAGATAAGGATTGCTTCAAGTCGAGAGAGTTGGTTGTTAATAGGGAGCTGGTAAATACTCCAAGGGCCAAAGGAGGCAATAAGGCAAAGTACTGCCAAGCTAAGTGGCACAAATTGCAATTTGAATTGTTGTCGTTTGATTAAGAACGAGATAATTAATACGGCAAACCACAACGCACAAGCGGCGACAAGATAACGGTCTTCGGTCATGCCATATTGTGAAATACGTTGCCCAATAGCGAGAGTTAATAATCCCAATGGCAGAATCATCATTCGGTAAAAGTTGCGATAAAACCAGCCAATAATGGCATTGCCACGATCGTGAATCGGATAAATAGCAAGATGGGTGATAATACCTACAATACCAAAAAGTGAAATCATGGCACTTAAATGGCCATGTGGCATTTCACCTTTAAGCACTATTTTTATGAAGTAGGCGTATAAGATCACCATATATATTAATGATAACGGCACTAATACATAAGTGAGAATAAAGTGAACACCTTTAGGGAAACTGCAATCTGAACGTGCAAAATAAAATTGTTTAGGAACTTGAGACAAGAAATAAATAGGGGCCAAAAAGAGTGAGCCAATTAGCCAAGTATCACCATAAAGTTCGCTAGGAATTTCTAATTCAAAGAGAGAGCCGATACTGACCAAAATTAAACTAATACCTCCACATAAAATCACAGTAGCAATTGCCGAGAAGAAAATAGCGGCAATTAATTGATAATTGAAATACCACACTGAGGCATTATCACTAGGGCGAAATAGCCACGCTGCAAAGCTGATTGCTAAACCTGAGGCAATAACAGGGCCCCAAACAGCGAGTGCAGACGGGCTTTGTAGTGTATAAATATTCCAACATAATAGTAAAAATAGTGGTGGTGAAAATTGATAATATTGCTTGATTTTCCACTGCCTGTTTTCAGCAAACAAAGTGCTAGCTGTGAACCATAAAAAACCACTAAATGCCGTTAAAAATAGTTTATAACTACTATTAAAGTCGAAAATTCCTAATTTATGAATCTCATCAAGCCCAAGGCTAATGCCAAGAAGTAAAGACAAAATCACCAGCGGAAAACGCTGACAAGTTTGCAAAAATGTTTGTAGAATTTTCAACCAAAATGGCAGGCTGAAAAAGTGTTTAAGACTTAAATTCATAGTGATAACCTATTAATTTGGCTGTGTTGAATTGTTAAAATGTAACGCGCGCCAGCAGTTACTTGTTGTGACTGAGGCGATGGTTTGCCGATCTTCTGTTCGTAGTTCAGCAAGTACATCTAAAATCTTCGGAATGTTTTCTGGCGTGTTTGCTTGTTCTTGCTGTCCTGATAACGGCATATCAGGTGCATCGGTTTCTAAGACTAAACTTGATAGTGGTAATTCGCGGATTAATTGTCTTAACCGAGTTGCTCTATCATAAGTAATTGTACCGCCAACGCCAAATACAAAGCCTAGTTCCATGTATTGTTCAGCTTGTTGTAGACTGCCATTAAAGGCATGAACAATGCCGCCTTTAACAGGAATTTGTTTGAGACATTGCAAGATTTGGTCGTGCGCTTTTCTCACATGAAGTAATACGGGTAAGTCTGTTTGTTGGGCGAGTTTTAATTGTAGGCGGAACAAGCTAATTTGAGCATCTTTGTCATGGTTTGGCAGATAAAAGTCTAAACCAATCTCACCGATGGCAATGGGCTGGTGGTTTTTAATCTGTACTTCAAGTTGCTGGAGATGTTCTGCCTGATGTTCATCCATAAAGAGGGGGTGTAGGCCTAAAGCAAAGTGAAGCATGGCCGAAGATTGGCAAACACTAAGTAATTTATGCCAAGCTCCGGCGGTGACAGCGGGCACGATTATGTTGTTAACACCAAGTTGTTGGCAATGTGCTAAAACAGCATCACGATCGGCATCAAACTGTGCAAAATCAAGGTGACAGTGACTATCAATTAAGGCCATTATTATGGATTTAAAATAGTGATATTAAGAAAGGTGAAAATAAGGAAACTTAGGCTAACAATAAAGCCTAATATGGGTATCCAACGAGGAAAATTGAGACTATTTTGAGTTTCAGGCTGTTGTTTTTTTATTCTTACTAAGGCGAGATTAATCATTGAAAAAATACTGAGCATAATCAAAGAGGTTATTTCGGCAAGCAGTGATAGATATCCGACCAATGCCATAACTAACACGGCAACGGTGGCAATAAAGGTTGTGATTAACGGTGTTTGAGTGTGAGTATTAACCATGCTCAAAAAGGCTGGAAGTTGTCCTCTAGAGCCGAGTCCATACATAACGCGAGCAGCCATAATTATCTGAATTAAGGCGCCATTGATGATGGCTAATAAGCCGATCATGCTGATTAGGCTGGCATCATTACCTGTGACGTGTTGATATAAAAAAGTAAGTGGTACTTTGCTTTTTGCTAATTGTTCGGGAGAGACGGCTAATACTGCCGTAACCATGATAAGCATATATAAAATGGTTGTAATAAGCAGCGTCAGTATTATTGCAAGGGGCAGGTTGCGTTTTACGTCTTTTATTTCCTCGGCGACATCAACCATATCTTCAAAGCCAATAAAGGCATAAAAGGCGAGTAATGTACCGGCGAATATCACTGACCATTGAGTGATATCCGCAGAGGGGATAAGGGTTGAAGTCAAGGTCTCTAGGTGGAAGTCAATGCCTAGCAGGCTAACAAAGATGATCAGTAATAAGCCGCTAATTTCAATAATGGTAATGCTGGCGGCAATCGAGACTGAGGTTGAAATACCCCAAGCGGCGATACCACCTAATACTAAGGTGGTTAAGATGATGATAATGGTTCTATCAAGGCTAATAAATTGATGTAGATAACCAACAAAGCCATTAATTAAAGCAGCGGCAGAAACAAGGCCAGCAAGAATGACTAATAAGCCGGTTAGGGTTGATAAGCTTTGTGAGCCAAAACCTTCTTTAATGTATAGTGCCGCTCCGGCAGCTTTGGGGAAGCGCCCTGATAATTCAGCAAAAGACATGGCGGTGAGCGTTGCCATAAATGAGGCAATTAGAAATGAAATGGGTGCGAAATAGCCCGCAATGCCTGCAAGCTCGCCAACTAAGGCATATATACCTGCACCAATGGTTGTGCCCAAACCATAGAGCACCATATGCCAGAGTGAAAGGCTGCGTTTTAAGTGGGTCTTATTGGACAAGACTCAGCCCTTCACCACGAGGATCACTGGCGGCGGTTATTTGTTGTGTTTTCTTATTGATGATCACAATTTGCATATTGCCATATTGGCGGTGAAGTTGCTTTATATGATGCCCGCGTTGCTTTAATTCTGCTAATTCGTCATCGGTAAATCCGGTTGATTCAACTTGAATTTGATTGGGTAAATATTGGTGATGAAAGCGGGGGGCGCGAACAATAGCTTGAGCATTACTGCCATTAATAAAGTCTAAAATTCCTAATAGAACCATCGATATAATGCGACTTCCACCGGGTGTGCCGATAATCATTAGTCGATCTTTATTTTCGATAAAGGTAGGAGTCATACTCGACAAAGGACGTTTATTGGCCGCAATTTCATTGGCTTTATTTCCGACCAAACCATAGGCATTAGCTTGGCCTTGTTGAGCCGAAAAATCATCCATTTCATCATTGAGTAAAATACCGGTACCTTCTGGCATAAAACCAGAGCCAAAGGGATAGTTAATACTTAAAGTGGCAGCAACACGATTACCATGTTGATCAATAATTGAAAAGTGGGTGGTATCTTGCCCCTTTGTTGGCATGATGGTGTTTAGACTATGGTCAGTGGCATGGTCATTATTGATGCTGGCGGCAAGTTGTTGGCCATATGCTTTTGATATAAGTTGTTGGATATCAATGTTAACGAAATCAGCATCACCTAAATAACGACTACGATCAAAATAAGATCGGCGCATGGCTTCAACAATTAAATGCCGTTGTTGAACTGTACCGACCGTATCTAGGGGAAACTGTTCAAGTTGATTAAGCATGGATATTAATACGATACCGCCTGATGAAGGGAGGGCGGCAGAAGTGATTTTGTAGCCTTGATACGTGCCGGTAATGGGCTGTCGTTCTTTAACTTGGTAGTTTTTAAGATCTTGCAAAGTCCAAATACCGCCGGCTTGTTGAACCCCCGCCACTAACCTTTCGGCGGTGATACCTTGATAAAATCCGGCACGACCTTGCTGGGCAAGTCGTTGTAGGCTTAATGCTAGATTAGCTTGTTTTATAATGTGACCCAGTGGCGGCACTTGCTGATTAGAAAGTAATGTAGCGCTGGCTTCGGGTGATGCTTGCAGTGCTTTTAAGCGAAATTTAGCTAATTTTTGAAAATGTTTACCGACTTTAAAACCTTGTTCAGCATAATGAATGGCTGGAACGAGGTTTTGGCTTAAACTTAAGCGTCCATAATTTTGATTAATATGATCTAAAGCAGCAGGAACGCCCGGAATGGCAGCGCCTAAAGCACCATCGAGTGATGCACGGGGTTTAAGCTGACCTTTTGAATCTAAAAAAAGATCACGATGAGCAGCGTTAGGGGCAGTTTCTCTGCCATCAATCATGGTTTCAAAACCATCACTAGCACGGTGTAACAACCATAATCCGCCACCACCGAGGCCAGATCCTGTGGGCTCAACAACTGCTAAAACAGCACTCACTGCAATGGCGGCATCAAAGGCATTACCGCCTTGATTAAGGATGTCAAAACCAGCTTGTGTTGCTAAGGGGTGGGCGCTAGCAATGGCCGCTTGATGAGCAACTTCATCTGCGATACTTATTGCTGAAAAATATAAGCAACAGTGAAATAATAAGAGTTGAAGAAAGCGCGTCATAGCTTAGCGATGTTGTTTTTGCAATGAAGCTTGACGTTGGTTTTCACGGTGCTGCTGTTTTTCGGCACGATGGGCAGCAATAGTTTTTGCTGTATCAGCACCAATATGTGATTCGCCACGATCTTGGGATAATTGCATTTGTTTTTCACGTTCATAAAAACGTGCTTTTTGAGTGTCGGTTGTTTTATCAAAACAATGCGGACAACT
>DAOUSV010000041.1 GCA_030627065.1 Piscirickettsiaceae bacterium
ATGGTATTAAGTGGTTTTATGACTGCGATGGTAGTATTAGCACTACTCGCATGGTTGATTATGCGTTACAGCGTACGATTACCTTTACGCCAGTTCTTTGCTGTTACAGGTGGCTTAATGTTTATCCTAGCTATTATTTTTGCAGGGAAAGGGATAGCTGCACTACAAGAAGCTGGTGTTATTGTTTCAAGTCCAGTCAATTTTTTCCGAGTAGATTTACTGGGTATTTATCCAAACCTACAAGGTTTGGTAGTACAGTTCATATTAATAATCATAGCCGTGTTCTTATGGAAAAAGAAGGCATAAACTTCTAATGTCCGATTGTAGTTGTGAAATTGAAATAACAAACAGAAAATCATATTAATTACAAAATAATAATCAAGGTGATTTTAGTAGTCATTTTTAAAACACTGGTATCATAAGCATTTACAATTTCTGCTTGAGACCTTCAATGAAAATACTGATTACTCTAATCTTCAGCTTACTTACCAGTTTTTCTGCTTTTGCTAATCCTTTATTAGTGCCTGCATGGCAGACAGATGCAGTCTTTCAACAACCTGAATCTGTAGTTTATGATGCTAAACGTGATGTGCTGTTTGTATCTAATGTTAATGGCAACCCTAATGAGGCTAATGGCTTGGGTTATATCTCTCAGGTTTCTTTATCGGGTGAGATGGTTAAACAACATTGGTTGGATGGCTTGAATGCACCGAAGGGCCTGGCAATTATTGGCAATAAATTATATGTAGCTGATATAAATGAGTTGGTCGAGATTGATTTAAAATCTAATAAAATTATTAAGCGTTATTTAGCGCCAGATGCTATTTTCCTTAACGATGTTGCTGCTGATGCAGCCGGTAATGTCTATGTGTCAGATATGATGACAAATACGCTACATCGTTTAGTAAAAGGGCAATTTGAGATTTGGTTACACGATGCCAAACTGGAAGCACCTAATGGTTTGTTGGTTGAAGGTAATCAATTAATTGTCGGTAGTTGGGGCAATATGACCGATGGTTTTGCTACCGATATTGCAGGCCACCTTAAAACGATCAATATCAAAACTAAGCAAATTCAAAGCTTAGGTGATGCCTTTCCTGCTGGTAATCTTGATGGTGTTGAAGCCGATGGTAATGGCAACTATTTTGCGACTGATTGGATGAATGGAAAACTACTCCACATTACGCCTGAAGGCATTAGCACAACACTTATTAAGCTTGATCAAGGTAGTGCTGATCACACAGTATTGCTCGATAAAGGCTTGATTATTATTCCGATGATGTTAACTAATGACCTCATCACCTACCGTATTAAATAAGTAATTACACTATGACTTTTGACGATCTTTTCCTTGATGACCGCTTACTTTTAGAGTTAAGCCACCTCAAATTTGAAACACCCACTGCAATTCAAGAAGCGAGTATTCCCGTTATCCTTGAAGGTAAGGATGTATTGGCAGGAGCGGCGACAGGTACGGGTAAAACGGCCGCTTTTGTGTTGCCTGTTTTACAGCAATTAATTGATGAGCCCAATACCAATAAAATACCACGTGTTTTAATGCTTGCCCCTACCCGTGAATTAGCTTTTCAGATCCAGCATGTTACTGACCAATTAAGCCGCCAACTTGATATTGACACAGTGATCATGACGGGTGGTTTTTCACCATATAAACAAGTGGAATATTTACAGCAAGCCTGTGACATCGTAATTGGTACACCTGGAAGATTGCTTAATTTAGTAGCTGATGAAGCATTGGATTTATCCGATATTGATGTTGTGATTATTGATGAAGCCGATCGCATGCTGGATATGGGCTTAGGGCCTGATGTATTATCATTACTTGCCACTATTGCCGATGGTTTCCAAGCTTGTTTATTCTCGGCAACCTTGGCAGGAACGGGAGTTGAAATCTTTGCTGAAGAGCTTCTTCATGATGCAGAAGTAATTCAAATTGATGCGGCTAATACCAAATCAGATCAAGTATCACAAACTGTTTATTTTGCTGATAATAAAGAACATAAATTGGCAATGCTTGAAGCCTTTGTTAGTGATCCATCGTGTGAAAGTGCCATTGTGTTCTGTAATAAACGTGAGCGTACTGAAGAAATTACCGAATGGTTACAATCTCGTAATGTCTCAGCACAAGTAATGCATGGCGATTTTGACCAAGCGATACGTCGTGATAAAACACGTAAATTCCGCCTAGGCCAGATCAAGGTGATGGTGGCAACCGATGTGGCAGCGCGTGGTTTAGATTTAACCAATATCACCCATGTTATTAACTATGACATGCCATTCAAAGCCAACCTCTATATTCACCGAATCGGTCGAACTGGTCGTGCAGATAGAACAGGTGTGGCAATCAATTTAGTTGAATCACATGATCTTAAAAACTTGGAACGCATCGAGTTTCATCTTCAATTAAAATTACCAGTTGCCAAATTGAAAGGTTTTGAGCCCAATTCAAAAGCGAATAAAGCCAAGTCGAAAAAGAAAATGGATAAAGACAAACCTCGTTATGTCTCGAAGAAAGATCGTGACTAAACGCGTTCCGACACTAGCGGCATATCACCTACGCTGGCTATTAGTTGCTTCTACACTGCTACTAATAGCTGGCTTTACTGCCCCGATGATGACACTTACTAAGTTTCTGCTATTCAATAATTCCTTCTCATTAGTCTCAGGAATTTGGCAGTTATTGTTAGATGGTAAAGTGCTTCTATTCTGTCTCATTACAGGTTTTAGCATCATCTTACCCACGGCTAAAATCATCTTATTATTCACCCTACTTCGTCCCAACATCCTCCATTCAGAACAGCGTCAAAAGTACCTTCACTTAATGCATGACTATGGTCGCTGGGCAATGCTTGATGTGATGGTCGTTGCTATTTTGATTGTTACCGTCAAGCTCGGTGCCATTGCCAGTATTGAAGTTCATTCAGGCTTATATATCTTCGGCGTAGCAGTCTTATTAATTATGTTTATAACGCAACAAGTTGTCAGCATGCAGACTAATCATAATGAAAATTAGCCTTTTCATCTTATTCTTTAGCTTCTCTATAGCTAATATCCATGCCGAAGAAATAGCCCCTTTTACGTCAGATGGCTGTAGCTCATTTCCAGATGGCACATTAAAGCAACAACAACTTTGGCTATCCTGCTGTACTCAACACGACAAAGCCTATTGGCAAGGCGGTAGCTATCAACAACGCTTAGACGCTGACTTGCTACTGAAAGAATGTGTTGCAGCTGTAGGACAGCCTATTATTGCTGAACTCATGTTAAAAGGTGTCAGAGTCGGCGGCTCGCCTTATTGGCCGACCTCATTTCGCTGGGGGTATGGTTGGTTTTATCCTCACGGATATCAATCTGCAGATGAAGACTAAACCTTATGACTTTGATATATCATCGTATAAAGCAAGATAGGCTTTAGCACTTTTTTTCCAACTAAAGTTTTGTTCCATTGCTGTTATAACCATCTTGCGCCAAATACGTGGGCGCTGGAATAGTTCAATCACTCGGTATAAAGTAAGCTCTAGCTCTTCAGATGTACTTTGCTCAAACTTAAAGCCGGTTGCAGTTTCATTCTTACGATTTTCTTCTGTTGCATCGACAACAGAGTCGGCTAAACCTCCTGTATTTCTAACAACAGGTAATGTACCATAACGTAAACTATAAAGTTGGTTTAAGCCACAAGGTTCAAAGCGTGATGGCATTAAGAACACATCAGCACCAGCTTCTATTTGATGTGCCAATGCTTCATTGTAGCCAATATCAACACCGACTTTATCTGGGAATCGTGCTCGCAACACACGTAAATCTTGTTCATAAGTTGCTTCACCACTCCCCAAGCAAACTAACTGAATATTCTGACCAGCTTCTAGCAACCTCGTCACAGCATCCAGCGTTAAATCAATTCCTTTTTGAGGCACTAAACGACTAATCAACCCCATCACTAAAACATCTTCATTTTCAGGTAGACCAAAATAATGCTGAATAGCTGTTTTATTGACTAATTTATTACGAATATATTTTATCGAAAAGGCCTTACTCAAATATGGATCATTTTCAGGATCCCATTCATTATTATCAATACCATTTAAAATCCCCGTTAAGCGACCTTGTTTAGCTCTTTCAGCTAGCAATCCTTCTAAGCCATAACCATATTCATAGGTACAGATTTCATCCGCATAACTAGGACTTACCGTTGTAATATGATCGGCGTAAATCAAACCACCTTTCATAAATGACAGTAAGTCATAAAACTCTAAACCATTGCTGTGCCAGAATGATTTAGGAATATCTAAGGCATTGAATGCATCTTGAGAATAAAGCCCTTGATAGGCAAGGTTGTGAATTGTAAATATAGTCGCTGGACGATGTGGTTGGTCAGCAATTAGTGCGGGAGCCAAACCTGTTTGCCAATCATTGCAATGCAAGATGTCAGGTTGCCAGTCTAGTCCTACCTGATTCATGGCAATTGCAGCAATAGCCCGTGAGAATAATGCAAATCGTGCCGCATTATCCGGCCAATCACCTTGTTCGGGAGTGCCGTAAGGGCCACCATCACGATCAAAGTGTTGTTGTGAATTGAGTAGCCAAATCGTGACATTACTATCAGGTAATGTCGATTCTAAAATTTCAATCGGCAGGTGAAAACCATCAAGCTTCATTGTGGCAACTAGGCGCATATCCTTTAATGCCTCTAAACATTGGCGATACGCTGGCAATATAATACGAACATCCTGACCATGCTGGCGAAGTGCAATAGGTAGGCTTGCTGAGACATCTGCTAAGCCGCCTGTTTTGATTAATGGGTGTACTTCACTACTGGCAAAGAGAATTTTTCGCACGTTATACTCCTAAAAATTGTACAATTAGTTAATTATATACAGTTAAAGTCTGCACGGGAGATAGCATGAAACCTTGTACAATCATCATTTTTGGCGCCACTGGCGACCTATCTAAAAAGAAACTATTGCCAGCACTATACCACTTAAACATTGAAAATCGTTTAACTGATGATACAAAAATCATCTGCATGGGCCGTAGAGAAGTCGCTCTGGATGATTGGAAAGATCAAGTAAACGGCTATGTTTCAGAGAAAGCGCGTGGCGGTGTTAATGCTGATGCATTAGATAACTTCCTCGCGAAAATCAGCTATTTCAAAAATGATATAAATGATGCAGGTTCATACCAAGATCTAAAAATACTACTTGATGCTCCTGCTAATGAGTTTTCTGACAATATCGTATTTTACTTATCTATCAGCCCATCGTTATTTGGTGTTGTTGGTGATAATCTTGCCGCAGTTGGTTTAAATAAAGAAGATAAAGGCTGGCGTCATCTAGTGGTTGAAAAACCATTTGGTTATGACCAAAAATCAGCGGCTGAATTAGAAGTTGTCTTAAGTCGTAACTTCACCGAAAAACAAACTTACCGTATCGATCATTATCTTGGTAAAGGTACAGTACAAAACATTATGGTATTCCGCTTTGCTAACTTATTGTTAGAGCCATTGTGGAACCGTAATTATATTGACCATGTACAAATCACCCATGCAGAACAACAAGGTGTTGGTGGTCGTGCTGGTTATTATGATGGTTCTGGTGCGATGCGTGACATGATTCAAAGTCACTTATTACAAGTGATGACATTGATTGCGATGGAACCACCAGCAGATTTGAATGATGAATCATTACGTGATGAAAAAGTAAAAGTACTTAAATCTATCCGTCCAATTACTGAAGATATGGTTGATAGTCATGCATTCCGTGGGCAATATGCTGCGGGAACGGTTGATGGCCAACCTCAACAAGGTTATTTAGAAGAAGATGATGCGCCTAAAGATAGCGTGACTGAAACTTATGCCGCCATGAAGCTTTATATTGATAACTGGCGCTGGCGCGATGTGCCATTTTACCTGCGCACGGGTAAATGTATGCCAGAATCAAAAGCGATGATTGCTATTCGTTTCAAAAAACCACCTCAAGAATTATTCAAAGGTACTGACATTGGTACTAGTCATGCCAATTGGGTAACAATGGGCTTACAACCTGATAACACCCTTAAAATTGAATTACAGGCTAAGAAGCCAGGTTTAGATATTACTGCTCATACTGTTGGTTTAGAAACTAATGAAGAAGAAGATCCTAAGCATAAATTGGATGCGTATGAAGCAATGATCCTTAATGCTATTTTAGGTGACCGTTCATTGTTCCTTCGCTCTGATGAAGTAGATTTGGCATGGAAAGCGGTTGATCCTATTATTAATAAATGGTCTAAAGAACAAGACTTTATTCATAAATATGAAGCAGGCACATGGGGACCAGAAGAAGTAAGCCAAATTTTTGATGATTCATGTCATCAATGGCGTAATGAAATCTAGAAAATCTAAATTTTAACTACTACCTAAAAACCTTCATTTAAAACTTTGAAAGAAAAAATATGACTAACTTACAGCACAAAGAAATTACACATGATGATTTAAAAGAGTGGATAACTCATTTATCAGAAGAAGAAAAATTACAATTAAAAAGTGATCTTGATGACTATAACTGGCACTCTGTAACTGATGATTCCAAGGATTATATAAGAGCTATATTCCAAATTATTGATGTTCGAGATCAATATGCTAAAAATCTAAGTATTCATTTTCATCCTAAAACGAACAAGGATGACGACGACTTAATAGAAATAATTTTATTTATTTTTTCCTCTATTGTATCTGTATGCAGTGAAAACAAATTAAAGCAAATTAAATTTCATACTCATGACGATCTTATGAGAGTTATTTTTGGTATACTTACCGACCACCAACTTGAAAACGGAACGATTGTTGCGGCTAAAAAGTACGGTAGATGGATAGAAATAACATTACCTTAGAAAATGTAATTGGGACTTGACTACTAATGAATATAAAAAATACTAAATTAACTTCAGCGCAACTTATTGAGAAAATAAATTCAACGTTGAAAGAGAAGAACTTACAACTATCTGATAGTGACATGTTTATATATTGTAATTGGTATACAGGAAATTATTGGGCTGCATTATCAGAATCAAAAAAGAAAGCTGCTTAAAAATAACGAGCTAATTCCAACTGAATATAATCATCATCACGGATTTGGAATAGCGCGCTATTCCTTTGGTTTGATTTAAAGAATCGCCCTTCTAACGATACTTTCCAGCGATTGCCAATACGTCGGCTAGCTTCGATATTCCAAGCGGCATCACTGCTGCCCAAGTCTTGAATAACACCTAAAAGTAGCTCCGTCGATTGCTCATCATTCCATGCTAGACGAGTACCCATCATTAGATCATCTTCAAATGGTGTCGCCAATTCATTATCGCGATCATCCCACAAATACTCTGCGATCAAGCCAACATCTATATTGCTATCAAACACACCGTAAAAAGTATATTCAAAGCCCCCAGTTAACGCTGTAAATGTATCTGATGATGTTTCCCTACGAATAACCTCTAGCTTCCATAACCATGATTCACTGGTTTTCTGAAGTTCCACACCTGTTTGATGCATGATTTCATAATAAGGTATCAATCGGGTGAATGTTTGATTAGGCGATAGTAAGGGTTCTCGATTTGTACCATAAAAGTGAGACAAGCCAATATCCCAATCTCCTAAGGTATGTAACCACCTTGCTGCGATATCTAAGTGATGTTGTTTAGCACCCGATTCATAGTGTGATTTATCCGTATCCACTACTAACTGACTACGTAAGCGCCCTTTTTCACCGGCAAATGTGCGTTCTCGAAAGTATGGCAACACAAATAAATCAACGGTTCCCCAATCCTTAAAAAAACTTAGATTAATCATCGGTTGACCGAGCTTACCTTCGGTATCACTATTTTCAACTAAGTCTGTTTGATTGATTACATCGACTAAATGTTGAGACTCAGTGACACCCCAATAAACTTTGCCTATACCTAATTGCAATTCCCAATCATCGTTAACTAACAACCAACGAGCCTCTCGCACATCAACATGAGTTCGCTCAGCATCGTCACTATCAAGTCGAAAAAAGGGTGATATCAATAGACTTTGATTACCATCATCCCATGCATGATAGAACTCAGGTGCTAATACCGCAGACAGTTGATTTTGACTGGCTTCTGAATTGAATGATTCATGTTGAAAATAGCGATATTCAGCCGCACTGTAACCCGTTAATTCCCAAGCATAGCCATTAACACTTAATAAGATAAGCGTAAGAATAAAGGCAGATTTAACGCTGACGTTTAAGATCATTCTTCTCAAAGTCTTTATCCGTTAAGCCTGTTTGAAATTGGTAATTAGTCCATTTCAATATTGTTGATTTACCGTTTTGTTGATTTACCATGGTCATGGTGTGAGCGCGCCAATATTGCCCCAGATATTGCTGATAATCAGTAAAGTGTTGGATTTTTAATAAACTATCTTTGCGATCATAAAAATCAATTTTCTGTGGTCGGTATTCTTCTTTATCAATCCAAATATGGCTTTTGGTATAACCAGAATGTTTGTATTGTGGGCGAAGCTCTAAAACAAAACAGTCTTGCCCTTCCAATGTTTCATCACGTAAATACACATAACTATATTTAGGAATTTCAAAGGAGCTAATATCTTCATAAGCAAATTCACTCCCCATAAATGGACCTGATTTATTACTTGATGAAATACGTTTAATTCGTTTTAATGCAGGTAAAAATATCCATTGTTCATCAGGCTCTAATGCATGTGAATAGGTTAAAAATGCCGTGCCTTTTACATCTCTCGGCTGATCAAATACCGTTAGGCCTTTATCGCCATCACCCATCACTTCAAGGTTTTTAACCCGTATTTCACGAATACTTTCTTTGCCATTTCGATTACGCAATGTCATCAACATATCAGCCGAACTATCTTGCCAGCCTTGATCACGACGATCAACTTCAGCAATAATCTCCAAGCCCTTGTCTGCTGCTGTTCCAGCATAAATAACTGGACTAAATATCAATAATAAAACAAATGTAACAATCGACTTACGCATGTTTGTTTCCTTCTAATTTCATAAGTAAAGGGGGTAAAAATAAGAAATCCATTATTAAGGCAATGGCAATCGTAAGCGCTGTCATTGCTCCCATATGTGCATTAAGAGCGAAATGGGATTGTGCCAAAACAACAAACCCTGCGACTAAGACTAATGATGTTACCCAAAGTGCCACACCAACGGTATTAAATGCATAGCGAATCGCATCTTCTGAATTAAGCCCTTTTTCACGTCGTGCTCGCAAATATTTACTTAAAAAATGTACGGTATCATCAACCACAATACCCAATGTCATTCCGGTGACTACCGATAAAGACATACCGATCTGACCCACCATTAACCCCCAAATACCAAATGCCATGCCCGCGGGTAATAAGTTGGGCGCAAGGCTAATAATACCGACTCGAAATGAACGTAATGCCAACATTAAAATAAAAGAGATAAAGATTAATGCTATGGTTGTACCCAATAACATGCTCTGCACATTTCGCTTACCAATATGGGCAAACATCATGGTCGCGCTACCCGCACTAAATGCCATATCAGGATTGTTTTCCATCAACCATATTGATATCTTTTGTTCTACCTCAAGAATTTCTTCTGTATGCAGATTTTCAAATGTCACGGTCAAGCGTGTAGCACTTTTATCTATATCTATTTGATCATTAAGATCTAAGCCATAAGGCAAAGACATTTCATAAAGCAGTAAGTATTGTGCCGCCAATTCACGTGATTCAGGCAGGCGGTAATAATTTGGATCATCACCGTGCATATTCTTATTTAGACGCTTATAAATATCGGTGACAGTACGCACATGCATGACATGCTCTTGCTGTCGCAACCAATTGGCAAAATTTTCCACTTGCTGTAAAAATTGAGGCTCATTAATGCCACCACTTTCACCTTGTTTCAAAAAATAATGAATATCATAAATACCGCTTAAATTAGCTACTACAAAGTCAGTATCTCGTCTAAATTCGATTGTCTCATCAAAATATTCTACGAACTGGTCATCCAGCTTATTCATCGGCAATAAACTGATTAAAATAAGCGCAAGCAAGCCCATTCCCCACAGTAGACCACGGCGATTATTTAGCACAATATCCGCCAACTTAGTCATTGGGTGATGCTGAGTTTGTGCTGTATTAACACGCACTCGTACCGGCAATACCATCATCAGTGCAGGTAGCGTTGTGATAGATAATACAAATGCAAACATCACACCTATTGCTACCACATTACCTAAATCATGGAATGGCGGCACATCACTAAAGTTCATGCTCAAAAAGCCGATTGCCGTGGTAATACTGGTGATAAAGATAGGTTGAAGATTCACCCGCAGGCTATCTGCCATTGCTGTTTTTTTATCCTGCCCTGAACGCATATTATGCAAAAAGGTCACTAATAAATGAACAGCATCGGCCACTGCCATTGTCAGTATAATTGTGGGGGCTGATGATGATGGCGGCGTGAGTTTCCAGCCTAGCCATCCCATGCTTCCCATGCCAAACAAAATAGCACTAAAAATAACAATCACAGTCGATATCGTGGCAGTAAATGATCGTAATAAAAATCCTAATACAACA
>DAOUSV010000076.1 GCA_030627065.1 Piscirickettsiaceae bacterium
CCTGATTTTAAACAAATTGATGCCTCATTAGAATGTGGCGCGCCTGTTATTGAGTTACATACCGGCCGTTATGCCGATGCTGAAACAGCGGCGGAAACTGAGCATGAATTACAGGTCATTATTAGTGCTGTTGAATATGCCCATAATTTGGGGTTACATGTAAATGCCGGCCATGGCCTGAATTATCATAATGTGGATAAGATTGCAGAAATTCCTAATATTATCGAACTTAATATTGGTCATGCCATTGTTACTCGTTCGGTTTTTACTGGCTTTCAATCAGCTGTACGTGAAATGAAACAATTAATGTTGGAAGCGCGCCGGGGATGATATTTGGCATTGGTACCGATCTGGTTCATATTCCTCGAATGACTGCATTATTAGCCAAACACGGCGATAAAATTGCACAAAGGATCTTGTCAGGCAATGAGTTTAAACAATTTCAGCAAGCAAAGAGTCCAGCTAATTTTTTAGCAAAACGATTTGCAGCTAAAGAAGCTACTGCCAAAGCATTAGGAACCGGCTTCCGTGATGGTTTGAGCTTGAGCCATATTGAAGTGATTAATGATCATAATGGCAAACCAGAATTACAGTTTAATCAACGTGGACAAGCATTACTGACCGAGTTAAAGATTGGTCGAACAATGATTAGTTTAAGTGATGAGCATGAATATGCCCTTGCTTTTGTGACATTAATGGAAGATGAATAATGAAACAATATCCTACAATTGACGCATTTATTGGCAATACACCCTTAGTTAAGTTGCAACGCTTGCCAGGTAAAACATCAAATACAATTTTGGTTAAATTAGAGGGCGACAACCCAGCAGGATCAGTCAAAGATCGTGCTGTGATTAGCATGATTCGTCAGGCAGAAGTACGAGGCGATATTAAGTCAGGTGATACCTTGATTGAAGCAACAAGTGGTAATACGGGTATTGCATTAGCCATGATGTCGGCTATTTTAGGCTATAAAATGATGCTTATTATGCCTAAAAAAATGAGCATGGAGCGACGCGCATCCATGCGGGCATACGGTGCAGAACTTATTCTTACAGACAGCATGGAAGAAGCACGAGATTTAGCGTTAGAGATGCAAAGACAAGGTAAAGGAAAAGTCTTAAACCAGTTTGGCAATCTTGATAATCCTTTAGCGCATTATGAAACCACAGGGCCTGAAATCTGGCATGATACCGATGGTGAAATTACTCATTTTGTTAGCGCCATGGGTACAACGGGTACGATAATGGGGACATCACGATATTTGAAGGAACAAAATACCGATATTCAAATCGTAGGTGTAGAGCCTATTGATGGTGCTAGTATTCCGGGTATTCGTCGTTGGCCAAAAGAATACTTACCAACAATATTTGAAGCTGAACGTGTTGATAGCATGATTGAGATGGAACAGGATGTTGCCGAAGACACAATGCGACGATTGGCGACACAAGAGGGGATCTTTTGTGGCGTATCATCTGGAGGTGCCGTGGCTGCGGCGTTACGTTTATCAGATCAAGTAGAAAATGCCGTGATTGTCAGCATTATCTGTGATCGAGGTGATCGCTACCTATCAACAGGTGTGTTTCCAGCAGAATAAGATGCGACAATCCTTTCTCATGCTTTGTTGGCTTGTCATGCCCGTCATGGTAATGGCAAACAGCAGTATTGAGATTTCAATTGGACAGTGGTCACTCGATGAAATTCAGGTAAAAAATGTAAGATCATCTTTTATATTAACAAAGAAAGGCTTAGGATTTAAAGCCTCAGCGGACAGCCTTCAATTAGCAGAACCAATAGGAAAGCTCAGAAACATAAAACTAAACTGTGATGAGTTAATCATTATTTCAGAGCAGTATTCTTGTGCGAAGGGCACTATTTTTTTTCAACAAAAAGAGCTTGGCAAACAAATTTTAGAGTTTGAAGTTGAAGCACATCCTGAAAAGAATAAGTATAAAATTGAAGTTGAACATTTTCAGCTTGATTCATCTCTATTTTCTATCACTGCAATATTGAAAAATGATCAGTGGAAAGTATTTGCTGATACTAAACAGTTACAACTATCATCATTTATTGAATTTATTTCCCCGTATTTGAAACAAGAGCAACGTGAGAACCTCAGGAATTGGAGTGTTGATGGTGTAGTAAAGCTTGATCTCGATATACTGGGTAATAGTGAACAAATAACAGCAATTGGTTTAGATCTTACTGGTGATGTTATAAATTTAAGTGATAGCGATGGTTTATATGTCAGCGAGGGGCTGTCAAATGCCTTGAGTTTAGAAGCGACAAAGGTGAAACAAGATTGGCAGTGGCAAATAGCATTAGATATTAATAAGGGGCAGGGCTATGTAGATCCTGTATTTATTGATTTTTCTGAAACGGGATTATCGCTTAAAGCGAAAGGGTGGTGGCTTGAAGAAAAATCCCGCCTGAATGTAAATGAAATGATAGTAAATCATGCCAACATTATGCAATTACAAGGTGATTTTAGTGCGGATAAGAATGGACTTATCGATGCAAGAATTGAGCTAGGTAAATCTAAACTGAGCCAACTTTATTCAATATGGGTGCAGCCTTTCACATTAGGCACTGCGATAGATAATCTGGAACTTGCGGGTGATATTAGTGCTCATTTTCAGCAACACGATGAACAGTATCAATTAAAAATTGCATTAGATGAAGCCTTTGTGTCTGAACAATCAGGACTTTTTAGTATAGATGCTTTGTCAGGAAGTTTAGCATGGACTAATGCTGACACGCCTGTAAATACGGCATTACATTGGCAAGGAGGCTCGGTTTACGCACTGGCTTTGGGTAAGTCGAGTATTCAAGCCGAAGTTGTATCCTCATCATTATCACTATTAGAACCATGGACGTTGCCTGTTTTAGATGGTGAACTCATATTGAATGATTTCACCTTTAATCACCAGCCGGATGATGCATCAACATGGGACTTTGAAGGTGAGTTACTACCTATATCAATGGAATCCTTAAGTGTGACGTTGGGCTGGCCTTTATTGCATGGTCAATTGTCAGGTGTGATTCCTAAAGTGAGTTATGCCGAACATAAGATAAAGATAGACGGTGCATTAAAAGTAAATCTATTTGAAGGTAGTACTATTATTCGAGATTTAGAGTTAGATATGCCCTTTGGTTCATTGCCTCAATTGAAAGCCAACATTAGTTTGAAAGGATTGAACTTAGAAACACTCACTCGAACATTTGATTTTGGTAAAATAACGGGCAAGTTAGATGGCAAGATTAACAATCTTCGTCTTGCTAACTGGCAACCGGTACAATTCGATGCTGTTTTTGCCACACCTAAAGGTGATAAGAGTCGTCGTCGGATCAGTCAAAAAGCGGTAGATAACTTATCTCAAGTCGGTGGCGGGCCTACAGGGATTTTACAACGCAGTGTTTTACGCTTTTTTGAGGATTTTTCTTATGAAGCGTTGGGTCTAAGTTGTCAGCTCCATAATCAAGTATGTGAAATGTCGGGGATTGCTGAGGCTAAACAAGGCTATTATATTGTTAAAGGTGGTGGATTACCCCCACGGATCAATGTTGTCGGTTATACTCGTCGGGTAGATTGGCCAGATTTACTTGAACGCTTAAAAGCGGTAAGTCAAAGTTCAGGTGCTGTTGTTAAATAAAGGAAGAGTTTATGAAATTTCTAAAGTGGTTAACAGGAAGCGCAGCTGGCTTAATGCTAGTGTCATGTGTGACAATCAATATCTATTTCCCAGCGGCTGCAGCAGAAAAAGCGGCTGATCGTATTATTGAGGATGTGTGGGGTCCCACGGCAACACAAATTAAAGAAGATGTAGAGCCTGAACAGCATAGCTTATTCAAACAGCAATCAAATCTAGCAATAGCGGTATTAAACTGGATGGTACCGCCTGCTCAAGCAGAAGTGAACCTTAATGTTAGCTCTCCTGCGATCACTGCCATTCAAAATAAAATGAAAGCACGTCATTCAAGTTTAAAGCCTTATTATGCAAGCGGAGCTGTAGGTTTGACAGAAAATGGTTTGGTGACAGTACGCGATGCAAAAGCCATATCATTAAAAGATAGAAATAAAGTTAAAGGTTTAGTGGCTGACGAAAATAAAGATCGTAATGCCTTATATGCTGAAATAGCTAGAGCTAATGGTCATCCTGAATGGAAAGCTGATATTCAATCGACATTTTCACGTCGTTGGGTGAGTAATTCTGCACCTGGATGGTGGTATCAAAATGGCGGTGCTTGGAAACAAAAATAGGTAGAGAACTTTGTACGAGTCGTCTTTTCTGCCATACCTGCATTAAAAATAGTCTCAAAATGCTCATTTACATTAGTAAACTGTGCTTTTTCGACTATTTCTGCCTTGTTATGACAAAAAATACTTATCGTACAAAACCCTCCATTAGATATTGTAGTTAATCTGAAGTCCAGTGAGGTATTAACATCACTGGATTTTCTGTTTGTGAATAGTAGAGAATAAATTAAATGGCACGACGTAATCGTAGTAGAAGACAAAAAGTATCACAAGACCCAGTAGAAGCTCAAATCGAATCCTTATCTCATGATGGACGAGGCATTGCTAGAATAGAAGGAAAAACAGTGTTTGTTGATGGTGCACTTGCAGGTGAAACGGTTAAGTTTCTCTATATAAAACAGCATAGCAAATACGATGAAGCTAAGACTATTGAAGTTCTTGCCAATCCAAGTGAAGATCGTGTTGAAGCAAAGTGCCAGCATTTTGGATTATGTGGTGGCTGTAGCTTGATGCATATGTCGCCAGAAGCCCAATTAAAACTCAAACAGAAGACCTTAGATGAACACCTCACTCACTTTGGCAAGTTACAACCACAAGAGTGGCTAGCGCCATTAACCGGGCCGCTATGGGGCTACCGTCGAAAAGCTCGCCTTGGTGTTAAGCATGTGGTGAAGAAAGATCGTGTATTAGTTGGCTTTAGAGAAAAAGGCACGCCATATTTAGCGGTACTGGAACAGTGTGAAGTATTAGATCAACGTGTGGGTGCACGTCTTGCCGAACTCGGTGAAATGATTGCTAAATTAGATGGACATAGCCGCATCGCGCAAATTGAAGTGGCGATGGATGATGAACATGTTGCCTTAATATTCAGAAACTTAGATCCATTATCACTGCAAGATCAACAAGCATTGATAAGTTATGGTCAGGCTAATGATTTATGGATATATCTGCAATCAGGTGGCCCTGACACGGTTACTGCTATTTGGCCTGAAAATCCACAATTGAGTTATGCGCCAGAAGAAGGCTTGCAACTCGACTTTGCACCGAGTGACTTTACTCAAGTGAATGCGGGCATTAATCACAAAATGATTCAACGAGCGATGGAGCTACTTGAACTATCTGAAGATGATCGCGTTTTAGACCTATTCTGTGGACTAGGAAATTTCACACTGCCATTGGCAAAACGTGTGACAGAAGTGGTGGGCGTAGAAGGTGATGTATCATTAGTTCAACATGCAAAAGATAATGCGACGAAGAATGATTTAACGAACGCCACATTTGAACTGGCTGATTTGACCAAAACAGAACTAAAAGATTATCCATGGGCAAAAGCAGGTTTTAATAAGATACTATTAGACCCGCCTCGCAGTGGTGCATTTGAAGTATTACATCAATTAGCAGCGCTTGGTGCAGAACGATTAGTCTATGTGTCATGCAATCCTGCTACATTAGCGCGTGATGCGGGAGAGTTAGTCAATAAACATGGCTACACACTCGTTTCAACAGGCGTGATGGATATGTTTCCTCATACTACACATGTTGAATCTATTGCCTTATTTGTTAAAGTTTAAGCAAACGTCAGTGTTTTGAAGCCTGTTCCATATCATAAATAAGCTGAGTCATTTCTACGATGCTATCTGGATTTAGTGAAATAGAGTCGATTTGTTTTTTGACTAGGAACTGCGTTATTTCTGGAAAGTCAGAAGCTGCTTGACCACAGATTCCAACGTATTTTCCTGCCTTGTGACAGGATTCAATTGCCATTTCAATGAGTTTAAGTACCGCTTCATTGCGCTCATCATAATTGCCGAGAAGGCTGGAGTCACGATCAGCACCTAAGGTAAGTTGTGTTAAATCATTAGAGCCGATGGAAAATCCATCACAGATTTTGAGAAATTGCTCTGCCAAGATGACATTCGCTGGAATTTCACACATTAAATAGACTTTCAGCCCATTTTTACCTCGCATTAGCCCATATTGTGCCATTAAATCAATTACACGTTGACCTTCCTTTACTGTGCGAACAAAAGGTATCATCACTGCGATATTATCCAGTCCCATTGTGTCGATAGCCAAACATAATGCAGTACATTCTAAGGCAAAGGCATCAGAAAAATTAGGGCTTGAATAGCGTATGGCACCACGAAAACCAATCATCGGGTTTTCTTCAGTGGGTTCGTAGAGTTCTCCACCAATTAAAGCGGCATACTCATTGGATTTGAAATCACTTAAACGAACAATAACGGGCTTTGGATAAAAAGCAGCAGAGATCGTTGCAATTCCCTCTGTTAGGCGTTGAATATAAAAGGATGTAGGGTCATTATAACCATTGATTAGTAATCTAATTTGTTGCTTTTTATTTGTAGGAAGCTGGTCATAATTTAGCAAAGCATTAGGATGAATGCGAATACTATTATTAATAATAAACTCCATTCGGGCTAAACCGACACCTGAATTAGGTAACATGCTGGTTTCGAATGCAATTTCAGGATTAGCCAGGTTTAACATGATCGATGTATGTTTAGGCTGTGCAATGGTTGATATATCAATATTTTCGGTGTGATAAGACAGAATCCCTTGATAAACAAAGCCTGTGTCACCCTCAGCACAAGAAACAGTCACTTCATCACCATTA